>JAITNK010000132.1 GCA_031290515.1 Oscillospiraceae bacterium | reverse complement strand
CGGCGGACTGCCGCGGAGCGTCCGCGAACGCGGGGTCTGCCGTAACGGTCAGTTTCTCCGGCGCGACGCCGAGCGAGATAAGCTCCGCTTCGGACGCTTTGTCGCGCAGGGTGACGACCGCGGCGCGGGACACTTCGCGCAGGACGCGGCGGCGGTTCGCTTCCCGCGTCAGGGGACCCACGCCGTTCGCGTAAATTACGGTTTTCGCGCCGCACAGCCGCGCGAGCCGCAGTACCGAGCAGTAGTAAACGAGACTGCGCGTCGAAGTCGCGTCCTGAAGCAGACTGCCGCCGCCGAATATGAGCAGGTCGGAGCGCAGCAGCGTCCAAAAGAGCGAAAAAGGGTTGAAGCGAGAGCGGGCGCGGAAGCCGAATTCGCGCTCGGTACTCCGCGGCGCGCGCGACAGCACGGTGATTTTCCGCATTCCCGCATCGTAAGCCGCGCGTCGGACGCAGCGCATAATCTCGTCGTCGCCCGCGTTGCCGTAGCCGTAGTAGCCGCACATCGCGGCGGAAACTCCGGCGGCGGCGGCTTCGCCGTACGCGGCTTCCGCGTCGTCGGCGGTGCGCGTCACAGAGTAGCGTTCGAGGACGAGCGCGCGGCCGAAGCCCGCGCGGTTAGTAAAGCCGGAGCCGTTCCACAGCTCCGAAACGTCGCGGACTAAGTCCTCGGTTTCGGCGAGCGGCGTTCCGCGGAACGTGAAATTCGTCGCGAGCGCGTCAGGCAGACTCGTCTCGTCCAGCACGCCGCCGCAGCCCTGACCTCCCGCGAGAATGACCGGTTTTCCTGCGGCGAGAGCTTCGAGCGCGGCGCGGGACACGCCGACGAATACGTCCGCGGCGGCGAGCAGTTCCGGAATGTCGTCCCGCGCGCCGGCGAGTATGACGCAGTCATAGCCGCAGAGCGCGTTCAGTTCGGGTACGCGGAGCCGCAGACGCGCCTCCCGCGCCGAGTCAAGAACGCCGCCGCCGGCAATGACGACCCGCAGTCCGGGGATAGCCCGCGACAGTTCCGGAGCCGCCTCCGCGAGCTTTGCCGCCGGGTCGCCCGCCGACTCGTCGAGCCGCGAGACCGTGAGCGCGACGGGCGCGTCAGGCGGAATCCCGAGTTCGCGGCGAACGGCGGAGCCGTCCGTATCCGGCGAAAACCGCTCCGTGTCGATGCCGTTGACGGTGAGGCGAATATCGTCCGGCGGGAGGTCGTAGTTCGCCGTCAGATACTCGCGCACGTCGTCGGACACGGCGAGAGTGCGGCTGCCCCAGTCGGAGAGCAGACGCGTCGCGCGAGTGACCTCGAAAACGCCGTGCGCCGTCGTGACGAACGCGAATTTGCCGCCGAGTTTTTTCAGTATTCCGCAGAGAAACGCCGGAATACGGGCGTGCGCGTGGACTATATTCGGGCGAAACCGCCGCATCTCGCGCCGCAGTATAAGCAGCCCGCGGAGCATTGCCGGAAGCGACCGGCGGTTCAGCGGAGCCGTTATGTGTTTTGCGCCGCAGGCTTCGATTTCCGCGGCGTACACCCCGCCCGCGGACACGACGAGAACGTCGTTCCCGCGCCGCCGCAGTTCGCGGACAAGCGTCGCGATGTGCGTCTCGGCTCCGCCGATGTCGAGAGCCATTGCCGCGATGAGGATTTTTCGCGTCACGGCAGGACGATGTCCGTAATCTGCGCGAAGTAAATCATCGTGTACTTGGTGACGAGCGGTTCGTTCCGCCCGAGCGCAAGCTCGTATGTGCGGTCTACGAAGTACCGTCCGCCGGAGCTTGTGCATTTCGCGGAAATTACGACTTCGCAGTCAACCTTGCCCTCTATCGTGCCCTCGACGAACGAGCCGTCAATCTTTTTCTGAACCGACGTCGCGGGCAGTACCCGCACTTCCGCGACGGTTCCGACGGACGCGCCCGTCTGCGTTTTGACCGCGTCGCCCGCCCGAAGCGTCCCGGCGACCTGCGGGCGTATGTTCTTAATCGTGATAGTGTACCGCACGTCGGAAAGTCCCGCCTGGGACTGGGTAACGCCGCCGCCGCCGAATTTGAGGTACGCGATAAGTACGAGAGCTATGCAGACGGCGATGAACGCGAGGTCGATGACGCTGATTTTCCCGCGGATTCTGCCGCGGTCGTCGATGAGCTTCTTCATTTCGCCGCCTCTCTTTCAATGTCGAGGATTACGCCGGTACCCGCCCAGCCGGGACCGCTCGCGGCGAGATTCGCGCCCGCGCGCAGCACAAATCCGTTCGACGTGTACTCCGACGAGGTTTCGACCGCGTCCATATCTATAACGAGCGTCACGCGCCAGCGGTCGGGAACCGGACTCATAACGGTGTTGCCGGTCTCCTCGTTCTCGCTCGTCGAGACGTACTGCTCGATAAGCGGCTCCGACGCGATTACGCCGACGACGCGCTTTTCGACGATTTCGATGACCGTGTCTCCCTTTTTAATCGCCTCCGCCTGGTCGCGGTACAGGTTCGCAAGCTCGAGCGTATAGCGCACGGTCGCCTGTCTGCCGCCGCCGATTATCGGGGAACCGCCGCGGTCGGAGTTCAGCGCGCGGTAGCCTATGTATGCCGCGACGAGTGCGGCGGCGATGATTACAACGTCGAAGAAGTTGAGTTTCCATTTGATTTTTCGCATTAGAATATAATCCTTTCTGTGTTAACCATTCGGTCGGGCGAAGCTCTCCCGCCGCCGATATTTTTCGCCGCTCTCGCGCGGCTCCCGTAATCTCTTAATTGCGGTCAGCTGCTCTGCCGCCGGCTGCCTTCCCGTACACATTCTCTATGTTCCGCGCCATAATTTCGGCGGTGTACCGCGCCGAGTAACGGCGTTCGGCTTCGCCGCCGAGCTGCGCGAGCAGGACGCGGTCGCCCTCGAGCCGCGTTATCGCATCCGCGAGTGCCGCGCCGTCGCCGGGCGGAACGAGAATTCCGCACTCGCCGCCGCCGAGCAGTACCGGGTTGCCGCACACGTCGGACGCGACGACGGCGAGTCCCGCGCTCATCGCCTCGATTATCGCGAGCGACGACGTCTCGGAGTCGGTGGAGCAGTTCAGCACGACGTCCGCCGCGCCGTAAACCTCCGCAACGTCCTCCTCGAAGCCCGGGAACAGGCAGTTCGTAAGCCCGCGCCGAGCCGCCTCGGCTTTGATTTCCTCAAATATCGCGCCGTCGCCCGCGAACAGGAACGTCACGGTGCCGCCGGACAGCCGCTCCGCCGCGTCAAGCGCGACGCGGTGCCCCTTTTCGGGCGAAAACCGAGCCGCCATCGCGCAGACGAAGTCGCCGAACCCGATTCCGAAGCGCAGACGCGCGGCGGCGCGCTCCTCCGCCGTAAGACTGCGGACGCGCTCCGCGCCGTTCATCATAACGGTGATTTTGCGCGGGTCTGCGCCGAGGTCGGTGAGATTCTTTGCCGCGGACGGCGACACCGCGATTACCGCGTCGGAATACCTGTTGTTTATGAAGCCGGATATCTGCTTCAGCGGGAATGACTTGCTGCGTTTCGGCAGGGTATATGCGCAGTGCCGCGTGTGGACGATGCCGCACTTGCCGTACCGCCGCGCCGCGATTCGCGCCGAAAGGCTCGCGTGGGTATGCACAATGTCCGGCTTGCGCTCGCGGAACAGCCGCAGGAATATGTCGATGCTCCCGCGATCGAACGAGCGGTCGGCGATACCGGGCAGCTCAACCGTCTCGATTCCGAGTGCGCGGAGCCGCGGCGCGAGCCGCGAGCCTTCGGGTACGACGGCGGCGTGCGCGAACCGTTCGCGGTCGGCGCGCCTGTAGTAGTTGACGAGGACGAGTCCCGCGCCGCCGATATTTGTGTCTGTGATTACGTTTAAGACGTTAAGCATTTTAAGCGTGCGGCTCGCGGGCAAACCCGCCTCGCCCGACGAACCGCTCTGCGGTTCGGTCGCGGCGGCGCCGCTCCTCAGGTGTTTCATAATTCCTCCGTTTCCATATCGAAGCTCCCGCGCGCGGCGGCGGCGGTAAGCCCGACGACCGCCCAGAATACGAGCGTCACCCGGTAGTTGTAGAACGAATAGTCGGTCATCGACTGCACGAGAAAGCCCGCAATTGCCGAGACCGCCGCGATTCGGTACGCGCGGGAAAACCGGTCGCCCGCGCGCGCAAGTCCCGCGGCGCAGGCGCGCACCGCGCTTATAACCACCGCGAGGAACGCGAACAGCGCGAGGATTCCCGCGTCGCAGACGAGCTGTAAAAACAGGTTGTGCGAGTGCTGCGCGATGCTCGCATCGTAGGCGTACTTCGGATAGATTTTGTTGAAAGCCGCCGTCCCGGGACCCACGCCGACGAACCAGTAATCGCGCAGCATAGTGAGCGTCGCGAGCCAGATTGACAGGCGGTACGACGTGCTGCCGTCCTTGAGGTCGCCGATTGACGTGAAACGGTTGACGACCGTGTCCGGAAGGACGAACGGCAGGAGCAGTATGCCCAGAACGGCGACGATTATGAACCGCCGGTCGAGCATAACGAGAAAAACGAGCGCGGCGGCGGCGAGTCCGATATACCCTCCGCGCGAAAACGTCAGCACGAGGCACAGCACAAGTACGGCGAGCGCGCCGGCGTAAAACAGCCGTCGCAGGTCGTCGCGCGCGGCGACGATTCCGGCTCCCGCGAACGGTATGACGAGTAGCAGGTACTCGGCGAGGACGTTCGGGTTGCCGAGCGTCGAATAAACGCGTCGGATTCCGGCGAACAGCACCTCGTCGAACCAGTTGAACGTCAGCGAGTCGCGCAGAACGTACTGCATAAGCCCGATTCCGGAGACGAGCACCCCGCCGAAAACGAGTGCGGCAGCCGCAGTCCGGAAGCCGCGCCGCGTCGTGACGACCTGCGGCGTTATCACTGCGAGAAGCGCGAAAAACGCGTACATCGCGCCGGGGTAGAGGCTCGCCGCAAAGTCCACCGACAGCGCGGTTCCCGCGAGCGAGACAAAGACATACAGCAGCACCCACTTCGTGACGCGGCTGCCCTCCGCCGCGAAGTCCCGCCGCGCGCCGAGCTTCAGTACGGCGCAGACCGCGACCGCCGCCGCGAGTGCCGCCGCCGCCGTCGTCGGGACGAGCGGAGCCGCCGCGAGTGCGGCCGCGAACAGCCATACCGGGTTCGCGAATATACTGTTCCGGAGCAGTTTGTCAAGCCGCAGTACGGCAAATAGCCGCACAAGTCCGCGCCGCGCCGCGGCGGGTGCTCCCGCGAGCAGTCCGGAGCTTCCGCGCGCTTTCGGGTACGCGAAGCGCGTTATAATCGCGCTGCGGCTCCACTGCGCGGAGAAAAAGCGCGCGATTGCCGCGAAAAAGCGGATTACCGCGCTTCCGGACAGCAGTTTTTTTGCAGTATGCAAGAGTACAGGCTCCTTTAACGTAAGCAGTTTTTGTTATTTTACCTCATTCCGCGGCGTATTGCAAGAAATTTAGTACTGAGTCGCAACTTATGACGCATTTGCAACTACTTGTTACCGAATTGTGGATATATTGTCACTCTATTGTACTTGATTGCCGCGTGAAACACAGCTATAATGTGTGCGGGGTCAGCCGCGAGGCGATACATCGCGCGGCGGATTCCGGCAATACCGCGTACAGCGGCGCGCTGTTTGAGGGAACGGCAAGACAAGCGGGGACTGTTAAAAGCAGTTCCCGTTTTGTTATGCCGTGTTAGCCGCGCGGTCGGCGAAGCCGCCCTGCGCTTATCAGCCGCTCGGTCGGCGGAGCCTCCCTGCGCTCAACATTTTTCGCCGCGTAGCGGCTCAAAAACGCCGCTGCCGTTCCGTACGGCTCGCGGTGCGCCGCTCGCTGACGGAACGTTACTCGCGGCGGCGAGCGAACCCGTTCGCCCGCTGTATCCGCCGCTTGACCGGCGGCGACTCTCACGCAGTATTTTCGCAACTGTTTGCTGTTATACTAATAAAAATCCGTGTCGAAATGGCGCAAATTGTGTGTTGACAATAAAACGTCGCGTGTTATAATCAATATATATAGCTTTTAACCGCTTTCGTATGAGAACGGTGTGCGCGGCGAACGTCTCTGCTGTGTAACGAACCTGCTCGAACAGCCTGAGCGCGTTTTCGTTTCCCGTGGGATTAGAGGTGTCCGGGGGAGCCGGGAGGCTCTCGCTCCGCGGTTCCCCGGCGCACTCACGCCGCTCGCAAGCGGCAAAATACCAAGTCCGCCCGCGGCGGAAAAGGAAGGTTACTGCAATGAGCGACGAAACAAAACAGCGTCCGCGGATAATAACGGTGGCGAGCGGCAAGGGCGGCGTCGGCAAGACAAGCTTCTGCGTCAATCTCGCGATTGCGCTTTCGCAGTTCGGAAAGCGCGTTCTGATTGCGGACGCGGACTTCGGGCTGTCGAACGTTGACGTTATGCTCGGCGTTATGACGAAGTACAACATCGCGCACTTTCTGCGCGGTCAGCGGACTATGGACGAAATCGTGCAAATCGGGTACGACGGCGTGCGCTTCATCTCCGGCGGAACCGGCGCGGACGACCTGCTCGGCATTACGCCGGAACAGCTCGACGAGGTCATCGCGGGCTTCTCCGGGATTGAAATGCCGCTCGACTATATTATCTGCGACGCGGGAGCCGGTATCGGCGAAGCGGTCATCAAACTCGCGCAGGCGTCGGACGAGATTTTCGCCGTGCTTACGCCGGAACCGACCTCCGCGACGGACGCTTACGCGCTTATTAAGTATGTTCAGCGTCGCGCGCCCGACCGCCAGATAAGCATTGTTATGAACCGCGTCACGAATATGCGCGACTCTGAGGGTATCGCCGGCGGCTTCACCGATATGATTTACAGGACACAGGGGCGGCGCGTGGACACGCTCGGTTTTATCCGCGAGGATACCGGCGTTCCCGCGTCGATTCGTAATCAGACGCCGCATATGGTCGGCGCGCCCGCGTCGAAGTTCTCGCTCGACGTTAAGGTTATCGCGCGGATTCTGCTCGGACTGCCGCCTCTGCGCGAGCAGACCGGGTTTTTCCGCCGCATTTTCACCCGCGCGAGCTACGCGATTTTAGGCGAGGAGTCCGCCGACGTGCAGGACTCGGGCTACGGACGGTTCCGCACCGAGCGCGTCGTGTCGGATTTTGTCGAAAACCAGTTGGCGGCGTCGCGCTCCGCGTCCGCGGACCCGTTCCCTGCGCGCGCGGAGCGGTCGGCTAACGACCCGCCGGACGCTCGCGTCGTCGAAGAGGCGGCGAGGATTTTCAGCGAGATTTCGCCGCCGACGGCAAAGCCGGAAGTCCGGCGCGACGAAGTCCGCCCGGAGCCGCCGTCCGCAAGACCCGCGCCGGAACCCGCGGCGAAGCCCGCGATTAAACCGTTG
>JAITNK010000105.1 GCA_031290515.1 Oscillospiraceae bacterium | reverse complement strand
AACAAATAACTAAAGGGCGGGATAAAATTATGGCATTTTGTGCTGAATGCGGAGCAAAACTTCCGGACGGCGCGGCGTTCTGCGGCGAGTGCGGTGCGCCGAACGCACCGGCAGCGGCTCCGGAGCCGCGGGACGCAGGCTTCGCGCCTGCGTCGGGAGAACTTAATCTCAACAAGGATTCAGACTTCGGGTCAGGGCAAAGCGCGGAACCGACCGGCGTAACGGTTGAAGCTCCGCCGCTCAGACCGGAGCCGGTTTCGTTCGGCGAGCCGTTCGCGGAGCCGGACAGTCCTGCCGCGCCGAAAAAGCCGCGCAGGAAGCTCGTCGCCGCGATTATAACCGCAGCCGCGGCGGTCGCGGTCATTGCCGTCGGCATTTTTGTGCTGCTGCCGATGCTTCGCGGCGGCGCGGAGAAGAAAATCGTCGCGAACGCGCAGAAAGAGTTCACGGACAGACTCGGAAGCACGCCGGCGGCGGCAATCGCCGAGCTTGTGCAGACGCTGCGGAAAGGCTCGCTGCAAGTCACGGTGGACTACGAGTCCGACTACTCGTACAGCAGCGTTGATACGACGTACAGCTCGGACAACTATTTTTACGACTACTACACATACGACTACTATGATACATACAAGTCGTACGACGACACGGTGAACCGGTATGACTATGAGTACTACGCCGGACGCTACTATTACTACGACTACACGGTAGACGACTATTACTATGTAGAGTACGTCAACCGCTCCGAGGAGTACGCGTATTACAGTAACAGCAGCGACCGCACGGTCGTTGACGCCGAGCTGAAAGCCGATTTTGACAACCGCTCGTACCAGCTGACCGGCAGCTTGAAACAAAGCCGGGACTGGTCAAGCAACTACAACAACGTACCCGATTCGGAGTCCGAAAGTACGAACGTCTCGTTCGACGGCATCGTAAGCCCGGAGCGCGTCGCCCTGAGTCTGCCGGACTTCAGCGATAAGTACTACGGAATCGACTTCGGCACGTTCGGAAACGATTTCGACAAGTTCCTCGCGAACAACGACCTTGAGGACGAGCTGTCCGCCGACGAGCGCGCCGCGGTAGTGGACGGGGTGCTGCTGATAAGCGACCTCATAAACATAGACTACGCCGGGCTGTCAGAAAAGCAGTCGAAGAAAATCGACGACTACGTCGGCAAATTCCTGAAGGGAATCTCCAAGGAGTCCAGGGAGACCGTCGAAATCGGCGGAACGGACACAAAGGCGACGAAAAAGACGTACACGTTCGACGCGGACACGATTGTTGAGTTCGTCAAAGGCTACTTCGACGCGGCGAAAGACTCCGAGATTCAGAGCGCGGCTATGCAGCCGGTGTTCGACTACCTCGACAAATACTCCGACCTGTTCGGCGACTACGCGGACATAGACATCGACGAATTTATGTCGGTGTACGAGGACGCGCTCGAAGACGCGGGCGAGAATATAGCGGACGCGCTTGAAGAAGCGCTCGAAGATATGGATTTCGAGGGCGCGTCGGTTGCGCTGTACATAGTCAAGGAGCGCATCGCGCGAATCGACGTCTCCGCGGAAATCGGCGGAGAAGAAATCACCGCGTATCTCGACCTCGGTCTGTCCGCGGACGAAGACTGGGTGTTTGAAGCAACCGACGAGGACGGAAACGGTATCCGCGCCGTGTGGTCGCGCAAGGTAAGCGGCGACAAGTACACGAACGAGATTACGATTGTGCCGCTGTACGACGGCAAAAAGGACACAAGCGGGAAAATCGTACTCGGCTGCGCGTGGAACCAGAAAACCGGAGATTTCACGCTCAGCTTCAACGACGGGTACGATACATACAGCCAGGACGGCAACCTCAAAATCGGCGAAGACACGTTTGCGCTGACGCTCTCGTTCGAGGACGGATACGACAGCGCGGATTACTACTACGGAGACGGTACGAGCAGCGTGTGGTCAAACCGCGTGACTGTCACGATAACCGGCAAGCGCGGCGAAGTGAAAATACCGAACCCCGACGTAGTCACGATTGACAAGTGGGACGAGTCGCTGTATAACGAGCTTGAAGAGTGGGGAGAAGAAATCGGCGCCAACGGGTTTCTGGGTTTCTGATAGATAACAACGAAACAGCGGACGCTTATGCGTCCGCTGTTTTACTGTGCAGAGGTTCTTACTTAGGAGCGACAGCCGCGATTTTCTCCATCAGCGAGCTGATTTCGATGTGCTGAGGACACTCGTTTTCGCAGCTCTTGCAGCTTACGCAGTCGGACGGCTTGCCGGTGCGGTCGTTGAACGGACTCGGCGCGCCGGTCATCATACCGTACATACGCTCGTTAATCTCGCCGTATACGAGGAAGTCGTTGTACAGATTGAACATCTGCGCAATGTTGATTTTCTGCGGACAGTCCTTACAGTAGTTGCACGCCGTACACGGAACGCGCGGCACGGAGGCGATGACATTGCGCGCGTCCGCGATTGCCTTGCGGTCGGCGTCGGACAGCGGCTTCAGACCGTTGAACGTGTTGACGTTATCGACGAGCTGCTCGTAGGTGCTCATACCCGAGAGAATCGCGACGAGACCGGGCAGGTCGGCGACGAAGCGCAGCGCCCACGAAGCGGCGGACGTGTCGGCGTCGAACGTCTTGAAGTGCTTTGCGAACACGGCGTTTTCGTTCGCGAGCTGACCGCCCTTGATCGGCTCCATAACGGTAACGGGCTTGTTGTGCTTGCGGGCGACCGCATAGCACTTGCCGGACTGGACGCGCTCGTCCTCCCAGTCGAGGTAGTTGATTTGCAGCTGAACGAACTCCGCGTCCGGGTGCGCGGTGAACACGCCGTCAAGCTCCTCCGGAGTGCCGTGGAACGACAGACCGTAGTGGCGGATTCTGCCCTGCTCTTTCAGCGACCTGACGAAGCCCCACGCGTCCACGTCGTCCGCGGTCTTGATTGTCGCGCCGCCGAGTCCGTGAAGCAGGTAGAAGTCGAGGTAGTCGGTGCCGAGGCGCGAAAGCGTAGTCTCAAACTGGTCGAGCATTTTTTTCTGAGCCTCTTCCCTGGACGGGGGAGCCGCCGCGGGCTGCGGGGGACCGCCGAAGCCCATACCGCCGCCGAGCGCGGCGTTGAGGTTCAGCTTGGACGCAATTGTGTACTTGTCGCGCGGGTGACGCTTGACGAGAGCCTCGCGCGTCGCCTCCTCGCTGCCGCCGTACACATACGCCGTGTCGAAGTATGTGTAGCCGTTCGCGAGAAAATGGTCTACCATCTTTTTGATTTGCTCGAGGTCAAAGTCTTGCCCTCCTTCGACTCTGGGAAGGCGCATAAGTCCGAATCCGAGTTTTTTGACGGATTCGCCGAGATAAGTGTCTGGCATTTGCAAATCTCCTTTTATTTTATTTGAGGACATTATATAACATTACCGAACAAGTATCAAGTGTTTTTTTGGGAGGTTTTAACATCAGAAAAAATACTTGCGGACAACAGCAAGGTTGTAGTATAATATCCGCGGTAGAATGTCCGCAAAAAACAAGGAGGAAACAAAAATGCCGGTTGAATCAGTAAAAATATCCGACGGGGCTTTCCGGATTGAGCAGGGGCAGGGTATGGTGCGCTCGTACCTCTTCGTCGGGAGCGGGAAAGCGCTGCTCGTGGATACGGGTATCGAAAAGGAGAGCGGTCTCCGCGCCGAAGCCGAAAAGCTCGCGCAGGGCGTACCGGTTATCCTCGTAACGACTCACGCGGACGGCGACCACACCGCCGGCGACGCGGAGTTCGCGGACGCGCACTATATGCACCCGGCGGAGCTCGCGCACTATCTGAGCCGCCGCGGGGACAAAACGCCGGTTACGCACATAAAGCCGCTGTGGGAGGGGGATATTATCGACCTCGGCGGGCGTAAGTTCGAGGTGCTGCTGATTCCGGGACACACGCCGGGCAGCATCGCGCTGCTTGACCGCGCGAATAAAATCCTCGTCG
>JAITNK010000053.1 GCA_031290515.1 Oscillospiraceae bacterium | reverse complement strand
GAGTGCGCGCCTTTCCGGCGCGAATTCAGGTGGTACCGCGAAGCGTCAGCTCCGCCCTGATAAACGGGGCGGAGCTGTTATTTTTACCGGGAGAGTGCAGTATGAAATACGATTTTACGTCAGTCGAAGCGAAATGGCAGAAAAAATGGGACGAACTGAAGCTCTACGCCGCAGAAAACGGCTCGGAGAAGCCGAAGTTTTTCGGGCTTATCGAGTTTCCGTACCCGTCCGGCGAGGGACTGCACGTCGGACACCCGCGCCCGTACACTGCGATGGACATCGTGACGCGCAAACGCCGTAAGCAGGGGTACAACACGCTGTTCCCGATCGGCTTCGATTCGTTCGGACTGCCGACGGAGAACTATGCGATTAAGAACAAAATCCACCCCGCGACCGTCACAAAGAATAACATAAAAACCTTTACGTCGCAGCTTAAAATGCTCGGTTACGGCTTCGACTGGGACCGCGTTATCGACACGTCCGACCCGGATTACTACAAGTGGACGCAGTGGATTTTCATCAAGATGTTCGAGCGCGGACTCGCATATAAGTCCAAGATGCCGGTCAACTGGTGCACCTCGTGCAAGTGCGTACTGGCGAACGAGGAAGTCGTAAACGGTGTGTGCGAGCGCTGCGGCAGCGAGGTCGTGCGGCGCGAAAAAAGTCAGTGGATGCTCAAAATCACCGAGTACGCCGAGCGTCTGCTCGACGACCTCGACGGAGTGGAGTTCGTCGAGCGCGGCAGGCTCCAGACGAAGAACTGGATCGGGCGCAGCTACGGCGCGGAGGTCGATTTCGCGACGACGGAGGGCGGCGCGCTGCGCGTGTTCACCACCCGTCCGGACACGCTTTTCGGCGCGACGTATATGGTCATCTCGCCGGAACACGCGATTCTCGGAGAGTGGGCGGACAGGCTTTCAAACCTCGGCGAGGTGCGCGGGTATCAGGCGGCGGCGGCGCGGAAGTCCGACTTCGAGCGCACGGAGCTTGCGAAAGAGAAAACCGGCGTGCGGCTCGGCGGAGTCGCGGCGGTAAACCCGGTAACGGGCGGCGAGATTCCGATTTTTATATCCGACTATGTGCTCGCGACGTACGGCACCGGCGCGATTATGGCTGTGCCGGGTCACGACACGCGCGACTGGGAATTCGCGAAAAAGTTTGACCTGCCGATAGTCGAGGTAGTCGCCGGGGGAGACGTTGCGAAAGAAGCGTTCACCGACTGCGATACGGGCGTTATGGTCAACTCCGGCTTTCTGAACGGACTGCCGGTCGCGGACGCGAAAACGAAAATCACCGAATGGCTCGCGGCGCGCGGACTCGGGACGTCCAAGGTCAACTTCAAGCTGCGCGACTGGGTGTTCTCGCGCCAGCGTTACTGGGGCGAGCCGATTCCCATTGTACGCTGCGAACGGTGCGGCTATGTGCCGGTGCCGGAGAGCGAACTGCCGCTCCGTCTGCCGGACGTCGAGAACTACGAGACGACGGACGAGGGCGAGTCCCCGCTCGCCGCGATGACGGAGTGGATAGATACGACGTGTCCGAAGTGCGGCGCGCCGGCGAAGCGCGAGACGGACACGATGCCGAACTGGGCGGGCAGCAACTGGTATTTTTTACGGTACACCGACCCGAAAAACGACCGAGCGTTCGCGTCGCGCGAAGCGCTCGAATACTGGACTCCGGTTGACTGGTACAACGGCGGAATGGAGCACACGACGCTGCACTTCCTCTACTCGCGGTTCTGCCACAAGTTTCTGTACGACATCGGCGCGGTGCCGACGGCGGAGCCTTACGGCAAGCGCACGAGTCACGGTTTTATCCTCGCGGAGGACGGTCAGAAAATGTCGAAATCGCGCGGCAACGTCGTGAATCCGAACGAAACAGTAGCGGAGTTCGGCGCGGACACGCTGCGGCTCTATGTAATGTTTATCGGCGACTTTGAGAAGGACGCGCCCTGGTCGGCGACTGCGGTAAAAGGCTGCAAACGCTTCCTCGACCGCGTCTGGAACCTCGCGGAGACGCGGCTCGGCGGGGGAGAGGCTTACTCCGCGGCGAACGAAAAGGCGGTACACCGCGCGATTAAAAAAGTCTCCGGCGACATTGAGGAGATGAAGTTCAACACCGCAATAGCGACGCTTATGTCGCTCGTCAACGACTTCACCGCCGCGCCGCCGAACAGGGGAGACGTTAAGGCTCTGCTGACCCTGCTGTCTCCGTTCGCGCCGCACATTGCGGACGAGCTGTGGGAGATTCAGGGCTTTGACGGTATTTGCTCCGCCGCGCCGTGGCCCGGATACGACGAGGCGAAAACGCTCGACTCCGAGCGCGAAATTGCGGTTCAGGTCGGCGGAAAACTCAAAACGACGGTCAAGGTGCCCGCCGGCTCCGACGACGAGACGGTCAAAGCCGCCGCGCTCGCCGACCCGAAAATCGCCGCGCTCGCCGCCGGACGCGAACTCGCGCGGGTGATTGTGGTGCGGAACAAGCTCATCAACCTGATACTGAAGTGACGTACGGGGCTTGGGACGCGCGCTTTTTCGCGAAAAGGCGCGTATCCTTACATACCCTCGCCTACGTTGCTTTATTTTGTTGAATACTTTCGGGCTTGGCGTCGCTCTTCGCCGCCGTGCGGACTTGGTTCGCGAAGTCCATTTCGGCGGCGGACATTGACGCGGTCGCAGCGTTACGCGCGTCGGCGCGCGCAATCAGGTAGGCGCAGTCTCCGGCGCCGAGCACAGGATTTATGTTGCCGCCGAGCGCGAAGTCGGTACTGCCGCGCGACGCGTTGTAGCGCAGGCAGCAGGTGCCGTTGCCCTGATAAATGCAGTTGTCTGTGCAGGGAATCATAAATCATACCTCTTATTGTCCGCTCGCCGGGCGTAAGCCCGCTCCGCTTGTTTATCCGTAGTATGAACGCTTACAAATCTTTTATACGGCAGACCCTGTAGACTCTGCTTTTTTGCGGAGCCTCCTGTCGATGCAATTCGGCAAAACGGCTTGACGGGTGTGAACGCGACGCGCATTCGCCGGAAAAGCGCATTTTCCCCGTTTCTATTACGCATTATTCAACAAAATTTTTATTTTGTTGAATAGTTAAAATGAGAGGTAGTTACTATGCCCGGTTCAAAAAACGATTACTCCTCTTCTCCCGCCATTCTGCGGGAGTTCCTGACGTACCACGAGTCTATCCGCGGACACTCAAAAAAGACAGTGGACGAGTACTTTCTCGACCTGCGCGTCTTTTTCCGTTTTATGAAACTTCAGCGCGGACTTGTCGGGGACGGCGCGGACTTCAACGAAATTCCGATTCGCGACGTCAATCTTGATTTCATAAAGACGATTACGCTCACGGACGTTTACGACTACCTGTCGTTCCTCGCGCGGGAACGCGAAAACAGCGGAGAGCTTGGCGTCTCGGCTAAAACGAGAGCGCGCAAGCTCGCGGCGATACGTTCGTTCTATAAATATCTGACGGTGAAAACGCACCAAATCGCGACGAATCCGGTACTCGACATCGACTCGCCGAAAACGCCGCATACCCTCCCCCGGTTCCTGTCGCTCGAGCAGTCGCAGGAACTGCTGCGCGGCGTTTCGGGCGCGAACACGGTGCGCGACCGCTGTATTCTGACGCTGTTTCTGAACTGCGGGCTGCGAATATCCGAAGTGACCGGACTGAACCTGAACGACATCGGCGCGGAGTCGCTGCGCGTCAACGGCAAGGGCGGCAAAGAGCGCACAGTGTACCTCAACGACGCTTGCGCCGCAAGTATTAACGCTTACTTGCAGGTGCGCGCGGGACTGACTCCGCCGAAGGCTGACGAGCGCGCGCTGTTCCTGACCGGCGGCAACCACACCGGGACGCGCAACCGTATGACGACCGGCGCGGTTCACGCGCTCGTCAAGAAGCACCTGATTGCGGCGGGCATCTCGCCGACCGACTATTCGGCGCACAAACTGCGCCACACCGCAGCGACGCTTATGCTGCGTTCCGGCGTGGACGTGCGGACGTTACAGGAACTTCTCGGTCACGAACACCTCAACACGACGCAGATTTACACGCACGTCGAGCGCGAGGAACTGCGCGAAGCCGCAATGCTTAACCCTCTCGCGGAGTTCGATCCGGACGAGTAGAGTGGAACGAGGAACCTAAATTTTTCATTCACAGAGATGCGGACAGCTTACCCGCATCTATCCGCTGATTCCGACGCACTGCTCTATCGGGACGGAGACGAACACGCCTGCGGCTTCCGTTCCCGCGCCGCAGGATTCGGACAGCGCGTCCATTATCGCGCGGCGAATCGCTTTCGGCGCGATTATCGACACGATTTCCTTTTCCGGTTGCACCGATATGCCGTGGAACTTCTCGTCTCCGACGCTCGCGGTTCCGCGCGCGTGAAACACCGTGCCGCCGCGCGCGCCGGCTCCGCGAGCCGCGTTCATCAGCTTGTCGCTGTAGCCCTGCTTTATTATCGCGAGTATAAGCTCGAACCGTTCTTCGCTCATTGTGTATTCCCCTCCGTTTACAGTCTCCCCCGCCCCGGCGGCGACGCTCTCCGCCAGAACCGCGTTCATCGCCGACGCGGGCAGTACGAACGCGATTCCGCGTCCCGGTTTTCTGAGTTCAAAGCGTTCCGTCACCGCGGTCAGCAGCGGCGGCACGTTCGGCTTCGCGACGGCGCACACGAACAGCGTTTTCTCCGTGCCGGAAAGCCCGAGTACGTCTATAAACTCGCTCGAAGCCGTGCCGAGCGCGTTTACGAGTACCGTGTGCCGGGCGTTTTTTTCGTTAAGCAGTTCCTCGAACCGCGCGGAGTCGGACAGCGGGATAATCACCGCGAGCAGCTTCGGCACGTTATCGGCGTTAATCATCGAAACCTCCAATGTACTCGTCGAACTCGAGTCTCGTGTCGCCGGCGAACGCCGCGGCAGGCGCGGCTTCCGGAACGGCGCGCGCGAACCGCAGTCCCATAAGCTGAATCGCGATCAGCGGGGTCATCGCGATGAGAGCGACCACGCCGAACGCGTCCGTCATAATGCGCGCCGGGTCGCGGCAGGCTCCGATTGCGAGCGGAAGCACGAACGTCGTCGCCATCGGTCCGGACACCACGCCGCCGGAGTCGAACGCGATTCCGGTATACAGCTTCGGCGTTACGAACATCAGCGCGAGCGCGGCGGCGTACCCGGGTATCAGGATATAGTAGACCGGGATTCCGTACAGCACGCGCAGCATCGACAGCGCGACGGAAACGGACACGCCGACCGACAGATACCGCATTACGGTTTTGCCCGGAATCGCGCCGAGCGAAATCTCCTCCACCTGACGCTTGAGGACGTGTACCGCCGGTTCCGCCGCGACGATAAAGAAACCGATTACCGCGCCGAGCGGTATCAGTATAATCCGCGCCGGAGAGTCCGCGAGCACCGCGCCGACGGTCATACCGACCGGCATAAAGCCGACGTTTACTCCCGTCATAAACAGCACAAGCCCGATGAGCGTATAGACGAAACCGACAGTCATACGCGCAAGCTGCTTTACGCGGTACCGTCTCGTGAGCAGCTGAAAAACCACAAGCACTCCGAACAGCGGAAGCAGAGTTTTCAGCATTTCCCCGGCGTAGTGCGGCAGTTCGCTTACGAACGCAAGTCCCGCGTCGCGCGTCGTCTCCGCGGCGGCGGCTTCTGTCACTATGTATTCCGTGTTCTCCGGCTTGAAGAATATCCCGAGCAGCAGTACCGCGATTACGGGTCCCACGCTTCCGAGCGCGACGAGACCGAAGCTGTCTTCCCTGCTGTCCCGGTCGGAGCGTATGCTCGACAGTCCCACGCCGAGCGCGAGAATGAACGGCACCGTAATCGGTCCGGTAGTCACGCCGCCGGAGTCGAACGCCACGGCGACGAAGTCGTTCGGCGCGAACGCCGCGAGTATTCCCGCGGCGAGATAGCATACAATCAGCACGCGCGACAGGCTTATGCGCAGCACGACGCGCAGCGCGGCGACGATCAGAAACAATCCCACGCCCGCCGCAACCGTAATAACAAGCGTAAGCTGCGGCACTCCGGGGACAAGCCCCGCGAGGACGCGCAGGTCCGGCTCCGCGGCTGTGATTATACTGCCGGTCGCGAAGCTCGTCGCGGCGACGATAAGCAGTCTGCGCGACGCGGTCATCTTCGCGCCGACGTCCGCGCCGAGCGGCAGCAGCGCCGTCTCCGCGCCGAGCGTGAACAGTCCCATACCGACGACGAGCAGCACGGCTCCGATTAAAAACAGCAGCATCGTACCCGAAGACACAGGCGCGGCGACGATAGTGAGTATAAAAACGACTGCGGCGACGGGCGACACAGCCGCCAGCGCCTCTTTCGTCGTAGCCGCGAGTTTCTTCCTGAACTGCATTGTACGCCCTTTCCCGCTTCACAAAGCGCGGATTTATCACAGGTTTATTATAAACCTTAGGACGGTACCATTGTCAAGCGGTTTTGAAAGTTTATTAGCCGCTTGGTCGGGCGGAGCTTCTGTCGTCAGATATTAACACAATGTACATTGTTTTTACATTTCGGAGGTGGTATAATATCCGAAAGCGGATATTATACCTTATCTAAGCTGATATACCGCGGCGGCACTCCGTGCCTGCGGTATATCCGCAGACCGTTGGGCGAAGCCCTTTGGGTCTGCTCAAGACTATATACCACAACGGCGTAAAGGTTAATGAGGTAATTAACGTATGAAACCACTTCAAAAGGCAATCGACAGGTTCTGCTATAAGCACCGCCGTTTCGGGATTCACAGGCTGATGCTGTATCTCGTCGCGGGAACCGCGCTCGTTTACATTATCTCGCGTATGGACACGACGTACACGTTCATCTCGTATCTGTACCTTATGCCGGAGCGCGTACTGCGCGGCGAGGTATGGCGGCTCTTCACCTGGCTGGTCATACCGACCGGCGGCGACAATCTGATACTGTTCGCAATCTCGCTGTACTTCTTCTATTTTGTCGGAAGCACTCTCGAAAACACCTGGGGCGCGGGACGTTTTACCGCGTACTACTGTTTCGGCGCGGTGCTGACGGTAGTCTACTCGTTTATCGCGCACTACGCGCTCCGTCCGTACGACGGCGGCTCCGTAGTTCTGGCGTTGTATACGACGCCGTACTATCTGAACCTGTCGCTGTTTTTCGCGTTCGCGACGCTGTTTCCGGATATGCAGGTGCTGCTGTTCTTCATTATTCCGGTTAAGATGAAGTGGCTCGCGCTGCTCGACGCGGCGTTGTTTCTGTACGGGATTTACGGTATTCTCAAGCCCGGTTTCGTGCCGTACTACCTGTTCGCGCTCGTCCCGGTCGTCGCCGTGCTGAACTATCTGCTGATTATAGGACCTCCGAAGATACGGCTGCGGAAACGTCCCGCAAGTCAGGCGCGGCGCAGACCCGGCGTAATAATCGACCGCGAGACAATCGATAAGGCACGCGCCGAAAAGCGGTACACTCACCGCTGCGCCGTCTGCGGCAAAACGGACGTCACAAACCCGGAGGAGGAATTCCGCTACTGCTCGCGCTGCGGCGGCTACCGCTGCTACTGCTCGGAGCATATCAACGACCACGAACATACGGACGGGTAATACCGCGGCGGCAGAAAATTTCGGCAAAGCGCACCGCGCGGCGCGGCGGGAGCCGGTACAGCCGGCGCAAATCCGGACTTCGACGAATTTTCTGAGCAAAGCGGCGTTTGCCACGCGAGCGGACAGAAACAACCCCGGCTCCGCGTAAAAACGGAGCCGGGGTGGATTGTTTTTTACTGCTTGTACTTCTTGCTCGGATCGACATAGTCGAGGTCGGCTTTCGCCATACCGAACCCGCCGGTGTCGGGGAACGCGAATACCGGGGGAGGCGCGTCGCTCTTTTCTCCGTCCGCCGGAGGAACAATTGGGCCTGTGTTCGACACGTCGTAACCCTCGCGGATTGCGCCCATTCTGCCGGACTCAGCCTGACGCTCGGGAGTTGCGCGGAGCGCGGCGAGGTCGGCTTCGCCGCCCGGATACGCGAGATAGCGGAAGCGTTCCATCTCGATTTCGACCATACGCGGAGCCTGGTCGTACGGGATAACGAGGAAAATCTCGTCCTCCATACCTTTTTTGAGCCAGTTCGCAAGGACTTTCGGGTCGAGTCCGTTCTTGTGAATCGAGGCGAGGAAATTCTGCGTCTTGTCGGATACGTTGTAGCCGGTGTCCTGAAGGTTTTCGGGACGGTTCAGCGCGGCTTCATAGATGTGGCTGTTGATGTTCGCCGGGCAAACCGCGGAAACGCCGATGTTGTACGGTTTCAGCGCGTTGTAATACGACTCGAGCAGGTTCAGTACCCCGGCTTTCGCCGCGGAGTACGGCGCCGTGGACGGTCCCGCGCCGAACGCGCCCCACGAAACGGTGGACGCGATATAGCCGCCTTTGCCCTTTTTGATGATGCGCGGCACGAACGTAACGAGTCCGTTTACCACGCCGCCGAAGCACACGCCGACGACCCAGTCGTAATCGTCGTACGTCGAGGCTTCCGCCGGACCGAACGTGTTGACGCCCGCCGTCAGGATAAGTACGTCAACGGTTTCGCCGAAGACTTTCTCGATTTCGTCCGCCGCCTGCGCGAACGCTTTGCGGTCGGTAACGTCGAGCTTGATTGCGTAGTCCGCGTCGCCGTTGCGGATTGCCTCGTTGAGCCGCTGGCGGTTCATATCGGCGATGACGACTTTCGCGCCCGCCGCCTTGAAAACCTGCGCCTGTCCGAGTCCCGCGCCCGACGCGCCGCCGGTGATGAATACGATTTTGTCCTTGAAGTCTTTCATTATTGTTATCTCCTTTATTTAAGTTAACTGTTTAACGGGCGGCGCGTCCGCGAGTGCGAACCCGCGCGAGCCGCCGCGAAGCGGCGCAGCGAAGTCGGAATTCATTTCCGGCGAGCGTTTCTTAAACCCCGCCGGCGATGAATACGATTTTGTCCTTGAAGTCTTTCGTTATTGTTCTCCTTTATTTAAGTTTACTTCGCCGCGGTTCCTTTGATTTTATACATTGTACACCAAACGCGCGGAATACGCAAGAGAAAATCGGCAAAAGGTCAAAATTCCGTGATAATGACGAAAGCGTCCGTGCCGCAGAGCGTATTTCCGCGCCGCAGCAACGCGCTCTCCCCTGCCGCGAGCGGAATCCCGTCAGCTTCGCAGCGTCCGGATACGACGAGCGCGTGCGCGCATACGCCGCGCGGCGTTACCGTCAGGTCTCCGGACAGACGCAGTCCGCGCGTCCGGATTCCGCAAAACTCAAAGTCAAACTCTCCGCCCGTGAACAGCGGCTCCGCAAACCGGGACTCCGACAGAGCCGCGCAGGCGAGCGCGTCCTCAATGTGCAG
Organism: Oscillospiraceae bacterium; assembly: GCA_031290515.1. GTDB lineage: Bacteria > Bacillota > Clostridia > Oscillospirales > Oscillospiraceae > JAIRRO01. The sequence goes on along the minus strand of JAITNK010000053.1, from coordinate 11,397 downwards.
TTCGCGCGGTTTGCCGTCCGCGCCGGCGCGGTTCCAGTCGAACACGCGGTATGTCGTGTCGCTCGGCTGCTGAATCTCGGCGAGTCTTATGCCGCCCCCGAGCGCGTGGAGCGTCCCGGCGGGAATGTAAAAAAAGTCGCCGGGCTTAACGGATACCCGCCGGAGCGCAGTCTCCGCCTGTCCGGATTCGAGCAGTTCCCGAAACTCTGGAAGCGAGTACGCGCGCGTCAGCCCGAGGTATACGAACGCGCCGGAGTCGCACCCGGTAATGTACCAGCACTCGCTTTTACCGCGGGGCAAGCCTTTGGACTTTGCGTACTCGTCGTCCGGATGCACCTGAACCGAGAGCGGCAGTTTCGCGTCTATCAGCTTGACGAGAAACGGCGAATCCGGCGGCGTGAGCCAGAGTTCTATTCCCCAGAGCGCGTTTTTTGCTGTCGCAGAGAGTATTTCGGCGACCATATCAGATTTCCCCGAGTTTCCACAGCATTGCCGCGCCGATAATCGCCGCGTCGTTTCCGAGTTCCGAGACGACGATTTCGGTGTTGCGCGCCGCGTCCCGCGTGTAGCGCATACGGTGGACTTTCCCGCGCAGCGGCTTCAGCAGAACGTCGCCCTGAGCCGAAACTCCGCCGCCGAGCGCGAGCCGCTCCGGCTGAAATATGTTGATATAGTTCGTAACCGCGACCGCGAGATACTCTATGTACCCGTCCACCACCGCGACCGCCGCCGGGTCGCCACGCGCCGCAGCGTCGAACGCGGTTTTGCCGTCCGCGTCGTCGGGCGAATCCGCGAAGTCCCACAGCTTCGAGGCGCGGTTCGCGTTCATCGCGTCGCGCGTGCGGCGAATCAGCGCGGTCGCCGAGACGTACGCCTCGGCGCATCCGTTCATTCCGCACGAACACGGCTCTCCCCCGGCGACGATTACCGTGTGACCCAGTTCGCCCGCGGCGTCGTTGAAGCCGGTGTACAGTTTTTCACCGATTATAACGCCGCCGCCGACCCCGGTGCCGAGCGTCACGGCGACGAAGTCGCGCGTTCCGCGCCCGGCTCCCGCGATGAACTCGCCGTAAGCCGCGGCGTTCGCGTCGTTCGCGATGAACGCGGGTACGCCGAGCGCGTCCGCGAGCATATCGCGCAGCGGGACGTTCGCAAAGCCGAAATTGTTCGAGTATTCGACGACTCCGGTGCGGAGATTCACGCTTCCCGGCGAGCCGATTCCGACGGCGGCGACGTCCGCGAGCGTCAGCCCCACGGACGCGACCGCGTCTTTCGCCGAACCGGCAATGTCCGCGAATATGTCGTCCGCGCCGCGCGGAAGCCGCGTCTTGCGGTTGGCTGTACCGAGGATTGCGAAGTTTTCGTCCGCGACCCCGCTGTAGATGTTGGTGCCTCCGAGGTCAATGCCGATATAGTGTTTATGTTCCATACCTACCGCCTGCGTTTTTCAGAATAATAACACATTCCCTCGAGATTTGCAACAGTAAACCGCGGGCGCGGTTTTAGAAAAATCCGCCTGTAAATGTGTATATTTTTGAACCGGGCGCGAATTTAGGTTGCGAACGCCGTCTTGCTATGCTAAAATAATAGCAAATTGTCGGTTTCGCCGACTAAGCGGAATTATAAGGAGATTGCTGAAAGTGGCTGTCAAATACGTTTACAGGTTCTCGGAAGGTTCGGCGGAGATGAAGAACCTGCTCGGTGGCAAAGGCGCGAATCTCGCCGAAATGACGAACTTGGGGCTTCCGGTGCCGGTCGGCTTCACGGTCACGACCGAAGCGTGCACGCGGTACTATGAGGACGGCGAGGAAATCGCCCCGGAAATCGGAACCGAAATTCTTGAGTACGTCGGCTGGCTCGAGGAAACCGCGCAGAAAAAATTCGGAGACGCGCGGAACCCGCTGCTCGTATCGGTGCGCTCCGGTGCGCGCGCGAGTATGCCGGGTATGATGGACACGATTCTAAACCTCGGAATCAACGAAAGCGTCGCGAAGCTGCTCGCGGAGAAGTCCGGCAACCCGCGCTGGGCTTACGACTGCTACCGCCGCTTTATTCAGATGTACGCGGACGTTGTGTCCGGCGTGAGCAAAAAGCGTTTCGAGCGGCTGATTGACGAGAAAAAGGCGCAGTGCGGCGTTACGCAGGACACGGAGCTTACCGCGGACGACCTGTACGACCTCGCACAGGAATTCAAGGCGGAGTTCCGCTACGCGACCGGCGAGACGTTTCCGTCCGACCCGAAAACGCAGCTTATGGGCGCGGTTCGCGCCGTATTCTCAAGCTGGAACAATGACCGCGCGATAGTTTACCGCCGCCAGAACGACATTCCCGGCTCGTGGGGAACCGCGGTAAACGTGCAGGAAATGGTGTTCGGCAATATGGGAGACACGTCCGGCACGGGCGTGGCGTTTACGCGCAACCCCGCGACCGGCGAGAAAAAGCTCTTCGGCGAGTTCCTTATGAACGCGCAGGGCGAGGACGTCGTCGCCGGAATCCGCACTCCGCAGTCCATAGATCAGCTCGCCGAGGTTATGCCGGAGGCGTACGCCGGATTCGTCGGAATCTGCGCGAAGCTCGAGGCGCGCTATCACGATATGCAGGATATGGAGTTCACAATCGAGGACAAACGGCTCTTTATGCTGCAGACGCGCAACGGCAAGCGCACGGCGGCGGCGGGACTCAAAATCGCCTGCGACCTTGTGGACGAGGGCGCGATTACCCCGAAGGAAGCCGTGCTTATGCTCGACGCGAAAACGCTCGACACGCTGCTTCACCCGCAGTTCGACGCCGCCGCGCTCGCCGCCGCAACCGAAATCGGCTCCGCGCTCGCCGCGTCCCCGGGCGCGGCTACCGGAAAAGTCGTGTTCACCGCCGAGGACGCCAAGGCGCGGGCGGAGCGCGGCGAAGCCGTCATTCTCGTGCGTCTCGAGACTTCTCCGGAAGACATCGAGGGTATGACCGCCGCGAAAGGCATACTCACGGTGCGCGGCGGAATGACGAGCCACGCCGCAGTCGTTGCGCGCGGTATGGGCAAGTGCTGCGTCGCGGGGTGCGGCGCGATAGTCATCGACGAACACAATAAGCGGTTCACACTCGGCGGAAAAACGTACTCGGAGGGCGACAGAATCTCGCTCGACGGCGGCGCGGGCAAGGTCTATGACGGTGAAATCGCGACGACCGACGCGACGATTTCCGGCGAGTTCGGCAGACTTATGGCGTGGGCGGACGAATACCGCAAGCTGAAAGTCCGCACGAACGCGGACACCCCGCGCGACGCGGTGCAGGCGCGGTCGTTCGGCGCGGAGGGAATCGGGCTGTGCCGCACGGAGCATATGTTCTTTGAATCCGACCGCATCGCCGCGTTCCGCGAGATGATATGCGCCGACACAAAGGAAGAGCGGTCGCGCGCGCTGCGCAAGCTCGAGCCGATACAGCAGTCGGACTTCGAGGGTATTTACGAAGCTATGGAGGGGCTGCCGGTGACGATACGGTACCTCGACCCTCCCCTGCACGAGTTTTTGCCCAAGGAAGACCCGGAAATCGAACAGCTCGCCGCCGACCTCGGCAAATCGGTGCAACAGGTTCGGGACATTATCACGTCGCTGCACGAAACGAATCCGATGATGGGACACCGCGGCTGCCGTCTCGATATAACGTACCCGGAAATCGCGGTTATGCAGACGAACGCCGTCATAAAAGCGGCGATTAACGTCCGGAAAAAGCATCCTGACTGGACAATCGTACCCGAGATTATGATTCCGCTCGTCGTCGAGCTTCGCGAGTTCCGCTTTATAAAAAAGCTCGTTGCGGACACCGCGGACGCGCTGATTTCCGCGTCCGGGCTTGCAATGCGGTACACGGTCGGCACAATGATGGAGGTGCCGCGCGCCTGCCTGACGGCGGACGAAATCGCGTCCGAAGCCGAATTTTTCAGCTTCGGGACGAACGACCTCACTCAGCTGACATTCGGCTTCTCACGCGACGACGCGGGCAAATTCCTCGACGCGTACTACAAAGAGAAAATTTTTGAGTCCGACCCGTTCGCGCGGCTCGACCGGAACGGCGTGGGCAAGCTCATAGAGACCGCGGTCAGACTCGGGCGCGGCGTTCGTCCGGAACTTAAAATAGGTATCTGCGGCGAACACGGCGGCGACCCGAGTTCCGTGGCGTTTTGCCACGATGCGGGGCTTGACTATGTGTCGTGCAGTCCGTTCCGCGTACCAATCGCGCGGCTCGCGGCGGCGCAGGCGGCGTTGCGCGCGGAATCGCGGTAGCCGCGTACTCAAGGTATAACCGACAGTCCGGTCTGTTCACGACCGGACTGTCGTCGTTTCCGGACGTTGCGCGGCTTATACGATTACAGAAAAAGTGCCGGAGGAGGAAAAGCCCGCGCAAAAAACGCTTGACAAAACTGCCGGGCAGCGCGTATACTGGCGCAGGTTAGTTTTCACTAACCGACGCCAGTATACTTCAGCGATATGTACGGCAAATGTTTGCGGATACGCAATTTCATTCGGATATTCGCGGGAATTGCCGTTTACGCGCCGGAAATGCGCTTGCGCTGATTAAACCGAAAGAGGGGGCGAAGTAAACGGTGAACTTTGAGACCGGAAAGCGTGCGGTTTACGCTTTGCTGACGGCGTTGGTGCTGACCGCCGCGCTGACTTTCGCGCTGCCGCCGCTTTACGCCGCGGCGACAAGCGTGTCCGCGCGGATAACCGCTGCGTTTGCCGCACAGGGACTGTTTTTCGGAATCGCGGTTTTGTCTAATAATTTCATAGGAAAATTGAAGCTCTCCGGTTTGGGATATACTGCAAAAAACTTGAAACCGCAATTGTTGTGGGCGGCTGCGATATTCCTTGCGCTCACGTTTTTATTTGTCGGAATACCGCTCGCGTTCGGGTTAAGGGACATTTTTCCCGCCCGCGACAGCTTGGCGTTCGCCGTACCTTATTGTATGGCGGTCGGGTTCGCGGAAGAAACTCTGTTTCGCGGCTGCATTTTGAACGCGCTGCTGCGGCTGAAACTGCATAAAATCGCCGCGGTCGCCGTGTCTTCGCTCATATTCGGCGCGTGGCACTACATCGGATCGGGGAATTTTGCGCAAGTGCCGGTTACGACGGTTATCGGCGCGGCTTTGGCTGTGCCGCTTGTGTACGGCAAAAAATGCGGATTAGTTTCCGTTGCGCTCGCTCACGGAGCATATGACGCGCTGCTCGCGGCGGCGGCGCGCATATTTTGAGTCGGGGTAATCCCGTTCAACCGGCAGCCATCGCAGGAGCGCGGCGCAATGTCGCGTGCCGGGTGCGGAAGCTGTATAACTATTAACGGCGCAAGCGAAACGCAGGGAGGATAATATGCAAATCGAGTTCAGCAACGTCACGCGCGAATACGGCGCGGGCGACCGCAAACTTAAAGCCGTGGACGGCGTGAGCTTCGGGATAGACGCAGGCGAGTTCGTCGTGATTCTCGGACACTCCGGCGCGGGAAAGTCCACCTTGCTGAATCTGCTCGGAGGAATGGACACGGCGACGGGCGGCGAAATTACCGTGAACGGGCGCGTCATATCAAACCTGAACGATAACGCGCTCGCCGATTACCGCGCCGAAACGATTGGGTTCGTGTTCCAGTTCTACAACCTGATACCGACGCTGACCGCGCTCGAAAACGTCGCGCTCACGCGGAGCATCGTGCGGTCGCCGCTTGACGCTGCGGGCGCGCTCGCTATGGTTGACCTCGGCGAACACGCGGGGCAGTTCCCCGCGCAGCTGTCCGGCGGAGAGCAGCAGCGCGTTTCGATAGCGCGCGCAATCGCGAAGAACCCTGACATTCTGCTCTGCGACGAGCCTACCGGCGCGCTCGACAGCGACACCGGCATAATCATACTCGAAATGCTGCACAAGCTGTGCCGCGAACAGCGTAAAACCGTGATTATCGTTACGCACAACGCAGTTCTTGCGGAGTGCGCCGACAGGGTAATCCGTATGAGGAACGGCAAAATCCGCGACATTGCCGTCAATGCCGAGCCGAAAGCAATCCGCGAGGTGACTTGGTAATGTACAGGATTATGCTCCGCAATATAGCGCGGCACAAGGCGCAGTTCGTGAGCGTGTTTTTAATGGCGTTCGTCGCGCTTGTGATTTACGCGGGAGTCGGCGCGGAGTGGCAGGGCTTGCGGGACAATGCAAACGAGGTGTACGAGACCGCGCGTCTCGCGGACTGCTGGCTGTACGGCGACGGTTTCAGCGACGGCGCGCTCGAGAAAATACGCGTGCTTGACGGCGTTGTAAACGCCGAACGCCGGCTCGAACTTACGGCAACCGCAAATGTAAACAACGCCTCGCTCGCGCTGTACTTCGTCGAACGCGGCGAGATTTCCGCGCCGTACATTGCGGAGGGCGCGCCGTTTGACGCAGCCGGCGCGGACGGCGTGTGGCTGTTCAAGCGGTTCGCGGACGCTAATAATCTGCGCGTCGGCGACGATTTGACGCTTACATACGCGGGAATATCTCTGACGAAAACGGTGCGCGGACTGGTGTACTCACCCGAAGCGGTGTATATGGCGAGCGCGGGGTCGCTTATGGCGTCGTCGGATTACGCGAAATACGGTTTCGCGTATCTGCCGCAGGCGGCGTTTCCGCTGCCGGTTATGCCGTACAGTACGCTGATGATTGAGGGCGGCGTCACCGAGGAAGAGGTTTCGGACGCGCTCGGCGGCAATTACGGCGTGTTTCTCAAACAAGCAGACCACCCGGGCGTGAGTATGTTCGCGAACGAAGTCGCGCAGCACAAGATGATTGCGGACGTGTTCCCCGTCGTATTCGTGCTGATTGCGCTGCTCACGATTGTCACGACGATGACGCGGCTCGTCACGGCGCAGCGCACGCAAATCGGTACGCTGAAAGCGTTGGGGTTCCGCAACCAGGTAATTCTGCGGCATTACGTTTCATACGGCTTGTGGCTGACTCTCGCGGGCGGAATATCCGGCGCGGTCGCGGGAGTATTGACGATTCCGAAGCTCTTCGAGCCGTCGATGTCGTCGTTCTACTCGCTTCCGAAGTGGGGAGCGTCGTTTTCGCCGGCGTACGCGGTCGTCGCGCTTATGATTACGCTGTTGAGCGTAGTCGTAATATACGTCAAGTGCGGCGGACTGCTCCGCGAAACGCCCGCCGAAGCTCTGCGCCCGAAATCGCCGAAGTCCGTCAAACACAGCGCGCTCGAACGCTCGAAGCTGTGGCAAAAGCTCGGCTTCAACGCGCAGTGGAACTGGCGCGACGCGTGCCGTAACCCTGTGCGTTCGGCGACGGCGGTAATCGGCGTGTTCGGCTGCACTTCGCTGTTCGTGTGCGCGGTCGGTATGGACGCGAGTATGCGCGGAATGAAAACGTGGCAGTACGACGTAATCTGCGGCTACGAAACCGAAATTGCGCTGTCCGAAACCGTCACGCGCGAACAGACCGACGCGATTATCGCGGCGGTGGACGGCGAGGCGTGGATGCAAAACACGGCGGTCGTGCGGTTCGGCGGAGTCTCCAAGACCGTTACGCTGACCGTCACCGACGGCAACGAGCTTGTGCGGCGCACGGACGCGAAGCTGCGCCCCGTAACGCTCCCGGCTGACGGAGTCTCGATAACGCGCAAGCTCGCAAAGTCGCTCGGCGTACGGAGCGGCGACACAATCGAGTGGAAAATCTACGGCGATAACGTAACGACGCAAAGCGCGGTCGTCGCAGTCTACCGCGAACCGACGGCGCAGGGCATTACGATGAGCCGCGCGCACTTTGAGTCGCTCGGTTTTGAATACGCGCCGACGTCCGTGCTCACGGCGCAGACCGCCGCGGCGAACTTTGACGGCGCGGAGAGCGTCACACTCCGCGCGGACTCCGGGAAATCGTGGGACGAAATGACGGAAGCTCTGCTGATTATGGTGTATCTGATGATTGCGGCGGCGGCGGTTTTGTCCGTCGTAGTACTGTACAACCTCGGGCTGCTGTCATTCACGGAGCTTGAGCGCGAGCTTGCGACGCTCAAAGTCCTCGGCGTCCGCGCGGGAAAACTGCGCGGGCTGCTGCTCACGCAGAACCTGTGGTTCTCGGCGGTCGGATTCATACTCGGCTTGCCGGGCGGACTTAAGCTCATTGACGCAATCGTCGCGTTCTCCGGCGACGAATTCGACTTCCCGGTGTCGCTTAAGCTGCCGACCGTACTCGCGGCGGTCGCGTTCACGCTCGGACTGTCGGCGCTTGTAAATCTGATGTTCGGCGGAAAGCTGCGGCGCATAAATATGGTCGAGTCGCTCAAATCGGCGGAGTAACGCCTGCAAAAGCGACCGTCGGAGCACTGTGAAACGCTCCGCAAACGCATCTTGCAACTATATGATTTTGGTGGTATAATTTGTGTATGAATACTTACAAAATCGGCAATCAGACCGTGGATTCGGTCGAACTGAAATGCCTGCTCGTCAGCCGCGGCGTGAAGTGCGACAAAACGGTTTACAGGCGGTTCGGCGGCGAGTACAGATTAAACGTCAACCCGCTTACGTGCAACTGCCTTATTCTCCCGGACGGCACGATTTGCCAGATGACGGACGTGGGGTTTCATCTGCAATATCTGAACGGCGCGCTGTCGTGGGACAATCTGAAATTACTGCGGTACGCGTCGGAGCTTGGCACGCCGTTTTCCGTAAAGCTCGCAGACGGTAAAGCGGCGTTGTTCTACGAAAAGGAGTTCGTGGACTTCGTCACATTTCCGCCGTACACGGACTTTTATAAGCGGCGCACGTCCGGCGGTCTGCCGTTTGCGGGCAACGCGGTGTTGCAGGGCTTGGACTGGGTCGCGTTCCAGTGCCTGTGGCACTGCGAGTTTGCCGCGGCTGGCAAGCCGTGCGAATTCTGCTTCTCCGGCGCGGAGTTTGAAGCCAACGCTAAGCGCGGCAAGGCTCAGCCGCAAGCGGTGAGCGCGTCCGACGTCGCGGAGATTACGCGCTGCGCGTTTGAACAAACCTCCGCAAGCAGCATACAGATTACGGGCGGCAGCACGTTCGACGGCGAAACGGAATCGCGGCATATCCGCGCTTATCTCCGCGCGCTCGCGGACGTACCGCGTTCGGGCGAGCTGCTGCTCTATATCACGCCGCCGAGCGATACCTCGCTGATTGACGAGTATTTCGCGCTCGGCGCGTCCCGAATCGCTTGCAGTCTCGAGGTCTGGGACGCGGAGACCGCACGGAAGGTCACTCCGGGGAAAATGGATTTCACGACGCGCGAGCGTCACCTGCGGCAGCTTGAATATATTGCCGGACGGCACGGCGCGGGAAAGGCGTTTTCAAATTTCATAATCGGACTCGAGCCTCTCGAAACGCTCAAACAAGGCGCGTCGTACCTTGCCGAGCGCGGCATAATCCCTACCGCGTCCGTGTGGATGCCGATGGGGCGGCCTGTGCGCGGCAGTATGAAAGCTCCGGGCGTTGATTTTTACCGCGCCGCCAAGGAAATGTTCGCGGAGCTTTACTCGCGCCACAAGCTCGACCCGGCGGGCGCGTGCGGTCTGAACGTGTGCGTAGAGCGCGACATTTTCACGCGCTGCTGCGGAGCCGCTGATACGGAGTGCTGATATGAACGATTTACAGACCGGAATCCACCGCGCGAAAACGTGGCAGACAGGGCTGTTCGCGCTGAACAACACCGCCGTAAATATTTATTATATGATGATGACGTATATGTCGTATTACACCGCGGGAGTGCTCGGGCTCGGAGTCGCGCTTGTCTCCGCGATTTTGACGGCGTTCAACATCTTCGACGGCATAACCGACCCTGTAATCGGATTGATTATGGACAGGACAAGCGGTAAGTTCGGCAAGTTCAGACCGTTTATGGCAATCGGCAATACAATACTCGCGTTTGACCTCGCGCTGTTTTTTCTCTGTCAGTTCGCCGGAGGCTTTAAGCTGCCGCTGCTCCTTGTCTGCTTCGTGATTTACGATATAGGTTACACGTTCCAGTTTGACGTTACGCGCGCCGCTCAAACGGTGCTGACTAACGACCCGAAGCAGCGTCCGGTATTTTCCGCATTCGATATGGTGCTGAATATCATTCTGTACGTCGGCGTGAGTATGGCGGTCAGCAATTATCTCGTCCCGAAGCACGGAGAGTTCACCGCTCCGATGTTCGGCGAGCTGTTTGTGCTGACGGCGGTTTCGTCGGCAGTCTGCACGGTTCTCGCGATAATCGGTATACGCGCAAAAGACCGTCCGGAATACTACGGCGCCGCCCCCGAAAAAGCGGCGAAAGTAAAACTGCGCGACTGCGTTGACGTACTGCTGCACAACAAAAACGTCGTGATGCTGATGCTTTCGGCGGCTACCGACAAGCTGTTCTCCAACGTCACGACTAACGCGGTGGTCGTCGTAATGGTGTTCGGTATTATTTGCGGGAACTATGAGCTTTCCGGGCAGATGAATATGTTCGTGTTCGCGCCGAGTATGGTGATTTCTCTGCTGTGCGTCTGGTACGCGCGCCGCAAAGGTCAAAAAAAGGCGTTGTTACATACGTCAGTCGGCGCAATTGCCGCAAATTTAATAATATTCTGCGCGTTCCTGTTCGGAGAACCGACGACGTTAAGCTTTTCGGCCTGGGGTATCTTTACGGTCGTGTTTTACGCCGGGCTTGCGTTTCGCGGCGGGTTTATGTCGGTCGGCAACAGCATAATCGTTCCGATGATCGGCGACTGCGCGGATTACGAGGTCTACCGCACGGGAAAGTACATACCCGGAATGATAGGCGGACTGTTCAGCTTTGCCGATAAAATTGTCACGTCGCTGAACAGTCTCATCGTCGGCGCGCTTGTCATTGCCGCCGGTTACGGGAGTGCATTTCCGGCTGTAACGACTCCGTACTCGCGTCAGATTTTCATTATCGCGATGATATGTTTCTGCGGATTGCCGGCGGTCGGCTGGCTCGTCAATCTGATTGCGCTGCACCGCTACGATCTCACGCCCGAACGAATGGCGGAGATTCGGAAAGCCTCGCCGAAATAAATGCCGCGCCTGCATTCAGCTTCCGGTAATAAATCCCCTGTGCCACTCGGCGAACGCGGCTTCGTCAAGCTCAAACACCTCGTCCTCGTACCACTTGCCGCCGAGGACGCCGAGATTGTCGGGCGTAAGCTCCGGCGCCATAAACGCGTCGCCCGCGCCGCCGCCGCGAACCCTCCAACCCGCAGTTTGCTTTCACAACCGAAACTCAACGACGCCGCCATTGCAACGGAGCAACGGCGGCGTTATAATTAGGACGCCGGGTATGCTTGGACGCGTTAGGCGCGCGCTTTTTCGCGAACCCACCGGCGGGACAAGCCGCAGCAAGGCACAATTTATAGAACGGAGAATACATAATGGACATA
>JAITNK010000140.1 GCA_031290515.1 Oscillospiraceae bacterium | reverse complement strand
TAACTGCCTCATTGTCGGGTAACTCCCGGCAATGAGGCAGTTATGGTCGGAGTGGGGAGACTTGAACTCCCGGCCTCTTGGTCCCGAACCAAGCGCGCTACCAACTGCGCTACACCCCGGCGGACAGCTTAGGTATTGTATACTAAGCCGCCGAGTTTGTCAAGCGAAATTATGCGGCGAATCAAAATTTCGTACGCCGCGCCGAAAACGCGGATTGTATCCGGCTGTTCGGCGCGCCCGCCGCCGTCACGTCCGCTTCGTTACTTCGCGCACAGGAAGCCAAACCTCGAAATACCCGGTCTGCCCGCCGTCCTCAAGTACGCTGCACGCGAGGTTGCCGAACGCGCCGCGCGCCGGTTCATAGCCGTTTTTCGTCGCGAATTCGAGCAGAAAGTCGAGTTTGCGCGCGGAAAAGCGGTCGCGCGCCGCGCTTTTGAACGCGGAATGTACGCAGAGTGCGCTCGGCATCTCCGCGACCGGCGGCGTAACGTCGATTCCGAACTCCGCGACGTACTGTTCGCCGACCGAAAAACCCCAGACATACTCGTTCTCGCCGCGCGTAAGGCTCCCCTCCGTGACCTCGAAGTACCGCCGCGTGAACGGCATATAGCCGAGCCACTTGCGCGACAGGTCGAGCGTCTCGCTCCGCACGTCGTACTCGCCGAGACTTCGGTTTATATAATAGTAGAACGGCTTGTTGCTCCGCAGTTCGCACCGCCCGACGTAGCTCCGCGTTTCTGCGAGCCGCTCGCGGAACTTCTCGACGCGCTGTAACAGCAGCTCCTGACGGCGTATCGAGTCGCGAAGCTCGGAAGCCTTATCCTCGATTGACTCGAGCAGCCGCGGGTATGTGTACTCCGTCACCATATGCGCGATACGCTCGATGCCGAAACCGTAGTTTTTGTACCACAGGCAGTCTATGAGACGGTTTATGTCCCGCGTGTCGAAATAGCGGTAGTGGTTTTCCGGGTCTTTTTCCGGCGAGACGACGCCCTTTTCCTCATAGTAGCGAATCAGGTCGGCGGATATGCCGAGAATCCGCGCCACGTCTCCGATTTTGTATTTCATTGCTTACCTCCGCTTAACGCTTCGAGCCGTCCGGTCAGTTCGCGCCAGTCCCCTATATGTAAGTGTTCGCACGACGGCTCCGCGCCGTCGTTGCCGTCGTGTTCGGCGAGATTGCCGGTGTAAAATACCGGGTGCAGCCCCGCCGCCGCCGCGCCGTCCACGTCGCACCGCACGTCGTCGCCGCAGAACCATACGTCCTCCGGCGCGAGGTCAGCCTTTGCGAGCGCAAGCTCAAAAATCAGCGGGTCCGGCTTGCGCACTCCGTAGTCCGACGACGCGATGATGAACTCGAAACCGTTGCGCGGCAGCATTCTGTCGATTCGCCCGCGCAGAGTGTCGCCGGAGTGCGTGAGGTTGCTGATAACCCCGGTGCGTATTCCGCGCGTTTGCAGGTACTCGAGCAGCTCTTCAATGTGCGGCATAACCGCGCAGTCGGAGCAGCCGTCCCAGAAAACGCGGGAGAGTTCCTCGTACGGAACGCCGAACTCAATCCCGAGCAGTCCGTACGCGAGCCGCATATACGACTCTTCCGTGACCTCATATCCGTGCTTCAGCACTGCGCGGACGTGCTTATCGTACATCTCGACGGCGCGCAGGCTGCTGAAATTCGGCTCCGCGATAAGCGTCCCTCCGTAGTCAAAGAGTATCATTTTGGGCAGCGTCATCGTTCTCCCCGTCCTGACTGTACGTCGTCAATCGCCATCGTCGCGTAAGCGTTCGCGGACATATCCGCCGTGTTGCCCGCAAGAAATTCATAGTACGCCTGACTTCCGATCATCGCCGCGTTGTCGCCGCAGAGACTGAGCGGCGGCAGATACAGCGCGAGTCCGCGCTTTGAAGTTTCGTCCGTAAGCCGACCGCGCACGGCGGAGTTTGCCGCAACCCCTCCGGCTACCGCGATTTTATCGAAGCCGTACGTTTCGGCGGCGGCGATAATGCGCGGCGCGAGTATGTCCGCGACGGCGGCGCACACTCCCGCCGCGACGGACGGCAGGTCGGGCGTTTCGCCGCGCTGCTCCGCGTTGTGAATCAGGTTCACGACGGCGGTTTTCAGTCCGGAGAACGACATATCGAACGGCTTGCCGTCGATTACCGGGCGCGGCAGCGCGTACTTCTCCGCGTCGCCCGACCGCGACAGTTCGTCGAGGATTTTGCCGCCCGGGTATCCCAGTCCGAGCGCGCGCGCGGTCTTGTCGAAACACTCGCCCGCCGCGTCGTCGCGCGTCGCGCCGATGATTTCAAACCCGGTGTACCCGCGCACCGCCGCGATTACCGTATTGCCGCCGGACACGACCGCCGCGAGAAACGGCGGCTCAAGCTCCGGAAACGCGAGATAGTTCGCGGCGATGTGTCCGCGCAGATGATGCACCGGGATAAACGGCACTCCGAGCGCGAGCGACGCGCCTTTCGCGAACGACAGTCCGACGAGCAGCGCGCCGATTAAGCCGGGCGCGTACGTCGCGGCGACCGCGCCGACGTCCGCTTTCTCTATCCCCGCCCGCCGTACAGCTTCATCCGCAAGTCCCGATATGACTTTGACGTGGTTGCGCGACGCGATTTCCGGCACGACCCCGCCGTACAGCGCGTGCATATCCGCCTGCGAAAACACCGCGTCGGACAGGACTTCGCGCCCGTCGCGCGTCACGGCGACGGCGGTCTCGTCGCAGGACGATTCAACCGAGAGGATAAGCATAACCGTATCTCCTTTAAGCGTTGAGTGCGCAGCGTTTCAAACCGGGGTCTCGGCGGCTATAGGCGGTCTCCTCTTTGCATTTCTCCCGGCGCGCTCCCGCCGCCCGCAAACGGCGAAACCTCCAGGCTCATCACTACGGCGTCCTCGGCCGGCGCGTCATAGTATCCCCTGCGCGTCCCTGTGCGCGAAAAGCCGAGCTTTCCGTACAGCGCGAGCGCGGCTTCGTTCGACCGCCGCACCTCGAGAAACAGCCGCCGCACTCCCCTGTGGCGCAGCTTCATAATCGTCCACGACAACAGTTCCGAGGCGACTCCGCGCCCGCGGGACGCTTCCGAAACCGCGATTTGCAGAAGCTCGGCTTCGTCGCCGGATACTCCCGCGAACGCGAATCCGACCACCCAGCCGGACTCGTCCGCGGCGATGAACTCCGTGTCGCCGCCGTCGATTCTGCGCAGGAGCGCCGCTCCGCTCCAGGGCGGCGAAAACGACGCGTTCTCAATGGCTTCAACGTCCGCAAGGTCGGCTTCGTCCGCCGCGCGGAACGTCAGCATCATCTTCGCCATCAGTGGCACTCGCCCCACGATTTGCCCGACGCGGACTCCACGAGCAGCGGCACGTCAAGCGTCGCGGCGTTCTCCATTTCTCGGGCGAGAACAGTACGCGCCGTCCCGGCGACCGCCTCGGGAGCCTCGCAGATAAGCTCGTCGTGTACCTGAAGCAGCAGCCGCGCTTCGGGCGCGGCTTCGCGGAGCGCGGCGTAAGCCCGCACCGTGGCGATTTTCATAATGTCCGCCGCGGTACCCTGAATCGGCATATTGAGCGCGACGCGCTCTCCGAACGCTCTCGTGTTGTAGTCGGACGCGCGAAGCTGCGGAATGTATCTGCGTCTGCCGAACAGCGTCGCGACGTAACCGTCGCGCTTCGCCTTTTCCACAATATCCGCCATATAGGCGCGAACGCCGGAAAATCTGTCAAAATAGCTGTCCATATAGTCGCGCGCCTCCGCGACGGAGGTGTTTATGCTCTTTGACAGCGAGAACGCGGACTCGCCGTACACGATTCCGAAGTTGACGGCTTTCGCTCTCGACCGCATAGCGGGCGTAACCTCGCTAAGCTCCGTTCCGAAGACCCGCGCCGCCGTCACCGCGTGAATGTCCTCGCCGGTTCTGAACGCCTCGGTCATCGAGCTGTCGCCCGCGATATGCGCGAGAAGCCGAAGCTCAATCTGCGAATAGTCCGCGTCGATAAGCAGTTTTCCGGGTTCCGACACGAACATATACCGCAGCTTTTCGCCGAGTTCGCGCCGTATCGGAATGTTTTGCAGATTCGGCTCCGTTGACGACAGGCGGCCCGTCGCGGTCGCGGTCATCTGGAACGTCGTCCGCACCCTGCCGTCCGGCGCGACGACCTTCAGCAGTCCGTCAACATACGTCGCGCGGAGCTTCGCCAGTTCGCGGTACTCCAGCACCGCGGACACAATCGGGTATTCGTACTTCAGTTTGTCGAGAATGTCGGCGGAGGTCGAGTAGCCGGTTTTCGTCTTTTTCGGCGCGGGCAGCCCGAGTTTGTCGAACAGTATCTCGCCGAGCTGCTTCGGGCTGTTAACGTTGAAGTCCTCTCCGGCGAGCGCGTACACCGTCTCCCGCGACGAGTTGATTCGGGCGTCGAGCATTGCTCCGTACGCGTTCAGCGCGTTTTGGTCGATGAGGATTCCGGCGCGCTCCATATCCGCGAGCGTCCGGCAGAGCGGCATCTCAACGCCGTAAAACAGCTCGCGGCAGCCGGATTCCTCGAGCTGCGCGTCGAGCGTTTCGCGGAGCATAAAAAGCGCGGCGGCGCGCTCGCTCTCCCCCGCTTCGCGCCCCAGGTACCTGCGGCACAGCGAGTCTAAGTCGTACGTCCGCGCCGTCGGGTTGACGACGTAGGCGGCGAGAGCGACGTCGAACTCGCGCCCTAAGTCCTCGCCGCGGCGCAGCTCGTCCTTGACGTTAAGCCCGATTACGGACGCATCCGCACCGTCGGGCAGCTCGAATTTCAGCGTCTCGAACAGGCTCATCTGCTCCTCCGCGTCCGCTTCGCCGAGCTGCGCCAGGAGCTTCGTGAAGCCGAGCCGCGAGTACAGCTCTCGCAGTTTCGGCGTATCCGCGCGTTTCGCCGCGGCGGCGGCGTCGAACTCGAGCGGCGCGTCCGTGATAATCGACGCGAGCCGGTACGACAGATACGCGTCGCCGCGTCCCGCCTCGAGCTTGCGGCGCACGGACTCTTTAACGTCCGGGAGGTTTTCGTAAACACGGTCGAGCGAGCCGAAGCGCGAAATCAGGTCTTTCGCCGTCTTCTCCCCCACGCCCGCAACGCCCTTAATATTGTCCGACGAATCGCCCATCAGGGCTTTCAGGTCAACGAGCCGCGGCGGCTCGAAGCCGTACTCCTCCGCGAACACCTCCGGCGTGTAGCTTTTCGTCTCCGTAACGCCTTTCGCGGTACGCACGAGCAGCACCCGGACGGAGTCCGTCACGAGCTGGAGCGAGTCGCGGTCGCCGGTGACTACGACGGCTTCCGCGCCGCTCTCCGACGCGAGACGCGCCGCCGTTCCGAGCAGGTCGTCCGCCTCGTACCCCGGCGACTCCGCGCGGACGGCTCCGAGCGCGTCGAGTACTTCTTTCAGCACCGGGAGCTGCGCCGCGAGGTCGTCCGGCATTCCGGTGCGCGTCGCTTTGTACGTCGCCGTCATCTCGTGTCGGAACGTCGGCTCCGGTCTGTCGAACGCGACGAAAACGCCGTCCGGAGCTTCGTCCGCCTCGAGCTTCTGGAGTATGCGGAGGAAACCGTACACCGCGTTCGTCGGCGAGCCGTCCGGCGCGTTCAGCATAGAAATACCGTAATACGCACGGTTTATGAGGCTGTTTCCGTCTATCAAAAGTAATTTCACATTATATACCGATACTATCCGCTCGGCACGGAAAAACCGTGCTGCCGCTAAAGTTTCGACAAAACGCTGTCTGCCTGACGCTGTGACTGCCGGACGCGCTTCGCCTGTTTATCGCCGCTGTTTTCTCAGTATAACCCACCGCGGCGCGTTTTTCAACCGAATCCGCCGATTTACCGATAATTTAGTTGTTGTAACCGCGCGCGTCGTGTGATATAATACCCGCAAGCGCATAATAAAACCGATATACCACTACGGCACTTTGCGCCTGCGGTATAACAATTAACAGTCAGCGGACGACAATGAACGATTGAGGTAAACTTCGATGTACGAATGTAAATTCCCAAACCTGTTTACGCCGATAACAATTGCGGGGACGACGTTCCGCAACCGCATTTTCGGTTCTCCGACCGGAACCGCGCACCTCACGAGCCTGCACTATCCGACAGCCGAGACCTGCGCCTATTACGAGCGTAAGGCTCGCGGCGGCGCGGCGAGCGTATGCGTCGGCGACGCGGTCGTCGCGGAGGACGCGCGTATGAACGACGGACACATCGCGCTCTACGACCCGAAGAGCTATATTTACCTCGTGAAGCTCGCGGACGCGATTACGCGGCACGGCGCGGTCGCGTCAATCGAGCTGTCGCACTCCGGCTCGCACTCTCACGCGTCGGCGGCCGCGGGAAGTCAGCTCTACGGACCGTCGGAGTATATCAACGCGGACGGGCGGCAGGTTCTCGCGATGAGCGAGGAGCGAATCTGGGAGACAATCGAGCAGTTCGCGGCGGCGGCCGCGCTCGCGAAGAAGTCCGGCTTCGGTATGGTCACGATACACGGCGGACACGGCTGGCTGATAACCGAATTTATGTCGCCGAAAACTAACCGCAGAACCGACAAGTGGGGCGGCAGCGCGGAAAACCGCTGCCGTTTCGCCGTCGAAGTTGCGAGAGCCGTGCGCCGCGCGGTGGGACCGCGGTTCCCGATTGAAATGAGAATCTCCGGTTCGGAGGTTACGCTGCAGGGTTACGGACTCGCGGACGGCGTCGAGATAGCGAAATGTCTCGACGATCACGTTGATATTATCCACGTCTCCGCCGGAAGCCACGAGGTGTGGGACGTTTTCACGGTCACGCACCCCGATATGTTCCTGCCGGACGGCGTTAACGTCAAGTACGCCGCCGAGATTAAAAAGCATATTAAGAAGTCTTTCGTCGCAACCGTCGGCGCGCTTTCGGACGTGCGGCTTATGGAAAACATAATCGCGTCCGGCGAAGCCGACGTCGTCGAGGTCGCGCGCGGTCTCATCGCCGACCCCGACCTCCCGAATAAGGCGCGCGCCGGGCGCGAATCCGAAATCAACAAGTGTCTGCGCTGTCTCGCCTGTTTCTCGAATCTTATGGCTAAGGGTCAGCTCGTCTGCGCGCTCAACCCCGTAATCGGCAGCGAAGTCGAAGCGAAGTGGAGCGCGCCGGCGACGGCTCCGAAGCGCGTTCTCGTTGCGGGCGGCGGAATCGCCGGAATGCAGGCGGCAATCACCGCGAAGAAGCGCGGTCACGACGTTATTCTCCTCGAGAAATCAGACCGTCTCGGCGGCGCGCTGCTCTGCGAACGCAAGGTGCCGTTTAAGAAAAATCTGCTCGGCTATATCGAAAATCAAATCACGGAGACGGACAGACTCGGCGTTGACGTACGGCTGAACACGCCCGCGACTCCGGAGCTTGCACGCGGGCTTAACCCCGACGTTATTATCGCCGCGCTCGGCGCGCGGCCGGTCGTCCCGCTGATTCCGGGCATTGAACACGCGCTCGGAGCGGAGTCGGTGTACCTCGACCCGACGCTCGCGGGCGCCAGCGTCGTCGTACTCGGCGGCGGACCGGTCGGCACGGAGCTTGCGGTGTATCTCGCGCAAATCGGACGTTCGGTGACTGTCATCGAAATGGCGGACGCGCTGAGCGACGGCGGCAACTCGCTTCACGGTCACGCGACCGCGCTTGAAATGAAGCGGCTCGGCATAACCGTACACCTCTCGACCTCCGCTCTCGGCGTTACGGACGAGGGACTGCTCACCGAGTCGTCGGACGGCGAGATAAAGCTCTTCGCCGCGGATACGATTGTGTACGCCGTCGGACAGCGTCCGCTCGCGGACGAGGCGGAAGCTCTGCGCTTCTGCGCGCCGGAGTATCACAGAATCGCGGACTGCCTCGTGCCGGCGGACATCGTCGCGGCGAACGGCTCGGCGTACAATATCGCGCTCGACATATAAACCGCCCGCGTGGAATGAATTACCGCGTACGGCGGTTAACGATTACCAGATAACCGGAGACGGAGAAGCCGCCTGACAAATGTCAGGCGGCTTCTTTCGGCGCGCGGCTGCCGCGCCGAATGTCAGACATTTCGGCAAAGCCGCGTCCCGCGCAGCGGCGTTTTGCCGAAACTTTGAGTACGGGAGGGCTTGCCCGACCGGTCGGTTAATCCGCAAAGCCGCGTCTCACGCAGCGGCGTTTTGCCGAAACTTCGAGCGCGGGAGGGCTTGCCCGACAGAGCGGTTAATCCGCAAAGCCGCGTCCCGCGCAGCGGCGTTTTGCCGAAACTTTGAGCGCGGGAGGGCTTGCCCGACAGAGCGGTTAATCCGCTTCCGGAACCGCAGGTTCCGAACGCTCCGGAAGCTCCGGCGCGGCGACGCCGGGTACGCCCGACAGCGCGGAGTCGAACTGCTCGCGCGAGACCGATATGCGCTTCAACGCCTCTGAAAGCGCGGTCTCGGACTCGCGCAGCGTGTCTCCGACGAAGCGCGCCGCACTGCGCCGCAGCTCGTTCGCGCTGCCCGTAGCGTTCGCCATAAGGTCGCGGCTCTCCGCTTTCGCAATCCGCAGCACCTCCTGCTCGTCCACGAGCTGGCGCGAACGCTCCTCCGCGGTCCTGCGGATTGTCTCGGCTTCGCGCTTGGCGTTCGTGATGAACTCCATTCGTCCGGCGACGAGCCTCTGCGCCTCGGCGATTTCCCGCGGCATAAGCGTCCGTATCTGGTCGATTATGTCAAGCGCCTGCGTCCTGTCCACTATGCACTTGCTCTGCCCGACGGGGAACCACCTCGCGCCGGAAATAAGCTCGTAAAGCTCCTCTATTAAGCTCTGAACGGCGTTGCCGTTATCCATTGCTCTGCTTCCTTTCGTTGATTCTCTGCACTATGTCCGCGTGAACCTCCCGCGGGACGAACTCCGAAATGTCCGCGCCGTAGCGTCCCATTTCCTTGACTATCGACGAGGACAGGTACTGGTACCTCTCGCCGGACGACATAAACAGCGTTTCGATGTTCTGCCTGATTTTGCGGTTGGCGAGAGCCATCTGAAACTCGCGGTCGAAGTCGGACACCGCGCGGAGCCCCTTGACGATAATCGTCGCGCCGACCTTTTCGCAGTAGGACACGAGCAGGTCGTCCCAGGTCTCGACCTCGACGTTTCCGTATTTCTCGGCGCACCTCTTGATGAGCGCGACGCGCTCATCCCGCGAGAACAGCGGGTTTTTGTCAGAGTTCACCATAACGCAGACGCGGACTTTGTCGAATATTTTCGACGCCCGGCGTATAATGTTCAGATGCCCGAGCGTTATCGGGTCGAACGAACCGGGACACACGGCGATAGTCATAACGCTTTCCTATTCTCCTCTGCGGTAGAGGGACAGTTTTATTTTACCGTAACGGTAGCTTTTCGCCGCGCTGTACGGCGGTTCCGCTTCGGGGAGCGGCTTGTCCGAGCGGGACTCGCAGACAATTATACCACCCGGATTCAATATGTCAAACGCAAATATTGTTTCGAGCGTTTTTCCGAGCAGTTCCGTATCGTACGGCGGGTCGAGAAACACGACGTCGAACTTCCGGCGCGCGCTTTTGAGATACGCGACCGCTTCGCGCCGCAGTATCTCCGCGCTGTCCTGCGCGCCGCACAGCGCGGTATTTTTCAGCGTCAGCGCGATTGCTTCCGGCGACTCGTCGGTGAAAACGCAGCTTTTCGCGCCGCGCGACAACGCCTCGAGTCCGAGCTGTCCCGTGCCGCAGAACAGGTCGAGTACGGACGCGCCCTCTATCTCGAACTGAATGATGTTGAACGCCGACTCCTTGACCATATCGGACGTGGGGCGGACTTCCTCGTTTTTCGGCGTGTTTAGCTTTCTGCCGCGCCACTTGCCGCTGATTATTCTCATTTCGCGTCTCCCCCGGTCTGCGTTTCCGCCGTATTTTGCGCGGTTTGCGCGGTTTCGCCGGACGACTCCACCGCGTCGCCGTGCAGGTACGCGTACACCGCTTCGGCGGCGTTGCGCGGCACGATTTTGTGAAGCTCGTCAAGCGTCGCTTCCGAAATCCGCGTCAGCGAGCCGAACGCCCGCAGCAGGTCGTTACGCCGCTTTTCGCCGACGCCCGGAATCGCGTCGAGCTTCGACTTCCGCAGCGACTTGTCGCGCAGTTTGCGGTGGTACTCGATTGCGAAGCGGTGCGTCTCCTCCTGAATCGTGCCGATAAGCGCGAACGCGGACGGGTACGAGTCTATGCCGATTTCACGGCCGTCCGGCGTTACGAGCGCGCGGGTTCTGTGCCGGTTATCCTTGACCATACCGAACACCGGAGTTTCGATTCCGAGCGAGCGCAGCGCCTTTTCCGCGACCGACGCGTGTGCGGTTCCGCCGTCTATCAGGAACATATCGGGGAGCGGCGCGAACGTCTCGTCGCCGCCGATAAAGCGTTTGGCGCGCCGCGTGACGGCTTCCTCCATACTGTGATAGTCGTCCTGCCCGTCCGTGGTCTCGATTTTGAACTTCCTGTACGCCGCCCGCTTCGGCTTTCCGTTCTCAAACACCACCATACTCGCGGCGATGTCGTCGTCCCCGGTGTTGGAGATGTCGAACGACTCCATTCTCACCGGCGGGGACGGCAGTCCGCAGGCGTACCCAATCCACTCGATTGTCTTGCGTATCTTATCCTCCCGCGACGCGGAACGCTCCGCGTCCTCGCGCGCGTTCAGCGTCGCATATCCGACGCGCCGGAGCAGGTCGCCGCGCTTCGGAGCCTCTACCGTGACCGCGTGCCCCGCGGACTCCGACAGGAACCGCGCGAGAGCCTCCGCGTCCTCCGGCAGATGTTTGAGCAGTATGCCGCCGGGGAAAACGCCGCGCCGCGAGTAGTACTGCCGGACGAGACCGGAAAGCGCGTCCGCGTCGTCCTCAAGCGGCGTGTCGAACATAGACGAATCCTTGCCGAGCAGCGTTCCGCCGATATAGTGCAGCACGGTGAAGCAGCTTTTCGCCGCGCCGCGGAAAAAGCCCACCGCGTCCGTGTCCGCGCGCGACGACGACACGATATACTGCTTGCGCGAAAGCTCTGACACGGCGCGGATTTTGTCGCGGAGCGCGGCTGCGGTCTCGAACCGGAGCGCGGCTGCGGCTTCCTCCATTTCGGCTGTGAGCGAGTGCGCGAGCGCGGGCGACGCGCCCTCAAATACTGCGACGGCGTTCTTTATGTCCGCGGCGTACGCTTCCGGCGTGTTGCCGTCCGACTCCGCGCACCATCCCTTGCAAAGACCGAGTTCGCGCGAGATACAGGGGCGTTCGCGCCCTATGTCGCGCGGAAACGCGCGGGTGCAGGTCGGCAGTCCGAACACTTTCGACACGGCTTCAATCGCGCTGAAGCACACGCCGCGCCCGGAGTACGGTCCGAGGTACTTCGCGCCGTCCCCGCCGCTTCTCGACACGACGGAGAACGACGGGTACGCTTCGCGCGGGTCGATTCTGATGTAAGGGTGTCCCTTGTCGTCTTTCAGCAGAATGTTATACTTCGGCATATGCCGCTTGATAAGCTGATTTTCAAGCACGAGAGCCTCGAACTCCGTGCCGACGACGATTACGTCGAAGCGGTCGATTTTCGAGACCATAGCTTCCGTCTTCGCGTTGTGCTGTCCGTGAAAATAGCTCGACACCCGGTTTCTGAGCGAAACCGCCTTGCCGACGTATATAACCTCGCCGGACTTGTCAATCATTATATATACGCCGGGCAGCCCCGGCAGCCCGCGCGCCTTTTTCCCGAGCGCGTCCGGCTCGCTCATTTCGTTCGCTCCTTTTTAACGCTTGGTCGGGCAAAGCCCTACCGTCGCTCAAAGTTTCGGCACAACGCCGCTTCCGTGAGACGCGCCTGTGCCGAAATGCCGCCCTCTCATACTGCCGCGCGCTCGCAGTATTCAACTGCGCCGCGCGGTGTGCGGCTACCCACCGCAACGACCCTGCGCGAACAGCGTGAGCGCGACTTCCGTTCCCGGGGTAAGGGGGGTTCCGGGGGGCTTTAGGGGCAAAGCCCCTGTAGTCCCCCGG
>JAITNK010000116.1 GCA_031290515.1 Oscillospiraceae bacterium | reverse complement strand
ACCTTGCGCCAGCCGTATTCTTCGCCGTGATCGAGCAGCCAGGTATCCATTGCCGCGGCGCGCATAGCGGAGGAGCCTTCGGTATCCGGGTAGTACATCGGCTCGCCGGTCGCTTTATTATAATAGTGCGGGATTTCCGCGCCGAGTGCCGCGGTCACGTCCCAAACGAATATGTTGCAGTAAGTATAGCCGTCTCTGCCGGGGAGATACCGCTCCGCGGTCTCGACCTGAAACTGGTCGATTACCGCGCGGAGTCTCTCCGGACTGCGGTTCTGCCCGTCCCCCGTGACGACCGGATTCGCGGGTTTCCAGAACTGCAGCGGGGCGATTGCGTCAATGTCGCCGTATACGCCGCCGAAAACTTCCGTGTCAACGCGGCTCTTTATTACGTCGTCGAAGTCGGACAGCGTAAAGCTGCTGTACAGCTCCTCCGCGCCGCCGCCGATATTCGGAAGCATACTCGCCATCATACCGAACAGCGCGGAAAACTCGCCGTCCGTCTCCTGCGACATAAGCGTCATCAGCATAAAAAGCGCGATTTGCGCGTCGTTGACCTCGCCGGTTGCGGCGGCGGCGAGAATCATCGTCTCGAGATTGCCGGTAGTGTTCACCGAATTTCCGCCGAGCACCGAGTTCAGCTGTTCCTTGCCGCCCGCGGACATCGCGATTCCGTTCTGAACGACCTGGTCCTGAAGCGTTTCCGCCAGAACGTCCGAGAAAGCGGTGCCGAGTCCGCCGCCGGTTCCGCTCGACGCGCTCACAGTGTGCGGAACGTATGCGGCGCCGGCGACCGGGTTGATTGAATCCGTCATAATCCTCTTACCTCCGCGGCGTTTTGTACCCGCCGCCCGTAATTTCTGTCCGCGTCGCCGACGAACATCAGCACCCGCGCGACGACCTCGTACAGCTCGGCGGGGATTTCGTCCCCGACCGAAAGCCTCGCAAGCACCGCCGCGAGCGATTCGTCCGTCACGACCGGAACGTCCGCCTCGACCGCTTTCTCGATGATTCTGTCCGCGACAAGCCCCTCGCCGAACGCGGTAAGCACCGGCGCGCCGTCCGACTCCGGGTCGTACTTCAGCGCGGCTGCCCGGCGCGGCGTGTTCTTTCCGCCGCTCATACGACTATGTCGAGCGCGCGTTCGCGCTCCCCGATGAAATCCTCAAGCCGAGACAGCGCGTTCTGCGGCGAGACAGGCTCGAACCCGCCGCCGCAGGCTACGCGCAGACTTTCGAGCTTGTAGCCGATTTCCGACAGAGATTTGTGAAGCTCCGCGGTCTGATCCGCGAGAAAGCCGCGCGCGTCCTCCGTCTCGGTACGCATTTGAAATGAGACATTTTTACCGGATATACCAATAAAAGACTCCCAATGACCGAGACTTGCAAGGTCTATGGCAAGCAAAATATTGACATTTTCGGCATCAATCTTCTTCTGCTCCGGTCTGCGCTTAAAGACGTAAAGCTCTGCGGTTTTGCGCTCGCCGCGCAGGCTGAGCGGAATCTGCGCGTAGAGATACTGATTCACGTCGTTTTGCAGTTTGACATACGATTCCGCCCGCGCGGACTGCTGCGCCGCCGCCGTGCCGCCGGACTTTTCGAGCGTCTCGGCGAGTACCGCGAGTCTTGCGGGAGTTTCCTCGCGGCGGGCTTTGAGCGTTTCTCCGGCTCTGCCGCGAAGCTCCGGAAAGAGTTTTTCGGCGAGCCTGACCGCGCCGTTTGCGGAGTCGTCCGACGCGTCCGCATCCTCCGCGACGCTGACGAGAGCCGACGCGAGCGCGGTTATCCGACGCTGCGGGACGTTCGCGAACTCCGGCAGAGCCGCAATGCGTGACGCGAGCGCGTCGCGCACGGCTTCGAGTCTGCGCGGAACGTCCGTATGCGTTCCCGCGTCGCCGAGCTGCGTGATTTCGGCGGCGACACGCGCATTCGCAAGTTCCGCCGGACGCGCAAGGTCGGCGGTGCGCGACTGTACGGGCGCGGCGGCTGAATCCGACGCGTTCGCGAGTACCGACATAACCGAGCGGAGTACGTCCGTGACGCGCGGCGCGCTTATCTGCGCCGGGTCGCGCGGAGCCGCGTCCGCCGACCGCGACGCGTCGGCAACGACTTCAGCCCTGCCGGGAGCGGTCTCCGGAGCAGATTCGCGCGCCGCGATACCGGCTTCGCGGGCTGCCGGCTCGCCGCGCGGCGTATTTTCCTCCGCGGTGACGGAAGCCGCGGCGACGGTTTCGACCGCTTCGAGCAGGTTTTGCATTACCGCGGTCCTGTCGCCGGACAGCAGCGTCTTCGCGCTTTCGACCGACTGCGCCGTCGGCTCGATACCGTTTGCCGCGAGAAACGCCGCCGTCTGCGGGGTTGCTTCCGGGAATTCCGACGCGATTGCCCGCGCCGCGGCGACAGTCTCTTCGGAAACCGGGAAGCCCATACCGGCTATAAGCCGCGCCGCCGCCGCGTCCGCCCTGTCGGTGAAATATTCGCCGAAACCGCGTACCGCCGCGCCGGAAAGCGTCCCGGAATCGGCGGGTCTCATATAGATAACGCCGTCGCGCACCGCCGAAACGACGAGCGACAGCCGGTCGCCCGGACGCGGAGGCTCCGCGCCCTCAAACCGTGCGGAAAACACCGCGCCGTCCGGGGTTTTAAGCCGCACCGAACCGTCCTCCGCGGCGAGTACCCGCGCGGTGACGGGCTGCCCTTCAAAAACAACTTTAGCCTGCGGCTCTGAAGCCTCGGGCGGTTGAATTTGCGCGGCGCGCGTTACGCTCGGGTCGATTTTCAAGATTTTGCTCCTTCATTTGACGCTTGGTCGGACGAAGCTATTAACCGCTCCGCACGGCAAAGCCGTGCTGTCGCTTATTTACCGCTCGGTCGGGCGAAGCCCTCCCTGCGCTCAATAAATTCTCGCAAAGCTCGAATTTGACGCCGCTGCCGTTCCGTATGCTCGCGGTGCGCCGCTCGCTGACGGAACGTTACTCGCGGCGGAGCCGTCTGCGACGGCTGTTAACCGCTCGGTCGGGCGAAGCCATCCCTGCCCTCCCTGCGCTCCGTGCTCGCAGGCTCGCACGGGGAACGCGTCCGCGGACGCGGCTCTTCACAATTATATCATAATTATCGTTATCCCGCGCGGAAACTTAAGCGCGGGCGTCCGCGCGGTCTGCGGGCTTGCGGGTACCGGAGCGAAGCGGGAATTTACCCGAGGGCTGTAACCCGCCGCTTACACGGCTGAAAATTTGCTCTTGACAACGCGAAAAAAGGTTGTACAATATTAAAGAGTATCTATCTGATTTCTGCTGCGTCCGTTCTTCCGAATCCGTTCGAAGAAAGGAGCGTGTTGTCTACTATGCCTGATTCCGTTCTGT
This sequence comes from Oscillospiraceae bacterium, assembly GCA_031290515.1. Classification (GTDB taxonomy): domain Bacteria; phylum Bacillota; class Clostridia; order Oscillospirales; family Oscillospiraceae; genus JAIRRO01. Next base: position 1,805 of record JAITNK010000116.1, on the reverse strand, counting down.
TCTGGGTTATCTCAGTTGTTATCATAATCGGTCTTGCCGCCGCGGGAGCAATTCTTATCACGCGCGAGCTGCGCCGCCGCGACGCCGCCGAAATCGCGAAAGCGAACGAAGACGCGACGACGATTATGAACAAGGCAATCAAGGACGCCGAAGCGAAAAAGCGCGAGGCGTTATTAGAGGCAAAGGAAGAAATACACAAAAACCGCAGTGATTACGAGCGCGAGGTCAAAGACCGAAGCGCGGAACTTACCCGACAGGAAAACAGACTGCGGCAGAAAGAAGAAGCACTCGACAAAAAGAACGACTCACTCGATAAAAAAAACGAAACCCTGTCCCAGAAACTCGCCGCCGCCGATGCGGAGCGCGAGGAGACCACGCGGCTGAAGCGCGACCAGCTCGAAACGCTCGAGCGCATCTCCGGATACACGACGGAGGAGGCGAAAGCGTACCTCATCTCAAAGTTCGAGAGCGAGGTCACGCACGAATACGCGCAGAAAATCAAAGACCTCGACCAGCGTTACCGCGACGAGGCGGAGCAGAAAGCCCGCGAGTACATCACGCTCGCGATACAGCGCGTCGCGTCCGACCAGGTTATCGAGGCGACGGTATCGGTCGTCCCGCTGCCGAACGACGAGATGAAAGGCAGAATAATCGGCCGCGAGGGACGCAATATCCGCGCGATTGAAAATCTCACCGGCGTAGACCTCATCATCGACGACACGCCGGAGGCGATTACGATTTCGAGTTTCGAGCCGGTGCGCCGCGAGGTCGCGAGACTCGCGCTCGAAAAGCTGATTCTCGACGGGCGGATTCACCCGGCGCGAATCGAGGAGACAGTCCAGAAAGCTCAGCGCGAAGTGGACGCGACAATCAAGGCGGAGGGCGAGCGCGCCACGTTCGAGACGCGCGTTCACGGACTGAATCCGGAGATTATCAAGCTGCTCGGACGTATGCGTTACCGCACGAGTTACGGGCAGAACGTACTCGCGCACTCAATCGAGGTGTCGCACATCTCCGGGCTTCTCGCGAGCGAACTCGGCGTTGACGTTATGACGGCAAAGCGCGCCGGACTGCTGCACGACATCGGCAAAGCCGTCGATCACGAGGTCGAGGGTACGCACGTTCAAATCGGCGTGGAGCTTGCGAAGAAGTACAAGGAAAACGAGAACATAGTCCACGCAATCGAGGCGCACCACGGAGACGTGGAGCCGCATTCGCTGCTCGCGTTCATCGTTCAGGCGGCGGACACGATTTCCGCGGCGAGACCGGGCGCGCGGCGCGAGAACATCGAGAACTACGTCAAGCGTCTCGAACTGCTCGAGGAGCTGACGAACTCGTTCAAGGGCGTGGAGTCGTCGTTCGCGATACAGGCGGGGCGCGAAGTGCGCATTATGATAAAGCCCGAACTGATTTCCGAGGACGAAATGATATTGCTCGCGCGGGAAATCGCGAAAAAAATCGAGTCCGAGCTTCAGTATCCCGGGCAGATAAAGGTAAACCTGATTCGCGAGACGAAAGCGATAGAATACGCAAAGTAAATGTGAAATGAGCCGGCGCGGCTTTCCGCTCCGGCTTTTTCCGTGATATTAACACTATAACTATAAGGAGAATCCCCTAATGACAATGGTCAGAATGTTGAGAAAACTACTGTGCGCCGTGCTCGCGCTGACGCTTGCGGCGACGCTTGCGACCGCCGCGTTCGCCGCGAAAGTCGGCGACGTTGCGCAGATGACGAAAGAGGGCTGGCCGTGGGCGGACTCGGAAGCGTTCAGCGACGCGCTTGCCGCGAAAGACGACGCGGCGAT
>JAITNK010000164.1 GCA_031290515.1 Oscillospiraceae bacterium | reverse complement strand
CCGTCGTCTTTGTACCGATGAATCTGTTTGATAATCCAATCTCGGGTTTGCAGCACGGTAAAGCCGTGTTCCCAAGCATACATCACTTCGGGCTTACGCATTATCGAGTGTAAATCCTGCGTGTCATCAAGCGTAAACTCGCGGATTATCAGCCGTTCTGTCTGCGTGATAATCAACTTGTAACTGCGAACGGTGACAATTGATGACCGTCAAAAAAAGCGTTGTGAACCGCGTCTTCCGCCATTTCCTCATTGCGCGCGATTCGCCGCGCCGCCCGCGTCAAGAGCCGTTTGTGCTTTTCGTAAATACCCGCAAACCTATGCCGCTCAGACTCGGTGTCGAGCGCGGACAGATAAATTTGAAGCGACACATCACATCCTTTGACGAAATTATATCACATTTTATGCAAAACAGCAACAAGATTCGGAAAGACGTGGAAAGCGAAACGCATATCAACCTAATGCGTTTGACGGCAGCGCCTTGTGTAAATCGGCGATTCCGCACAGTGCCGCGCCGACGCTGATGACCGCCGCGGCACTCGCGGAGACGCTGCCGTACGACCCGGCGTCCGTCGCATTATTGCTCTCAATGTCCGCGCCGTCAAAGGTTTTCGGCAGCGGGTTTAACGAAAGGATTGCCGCAGTTTTCACTGCGGCAACCCTCTCATTTAAGTGCGTTTCTTTTTAACCGCAAGCGCCACGACCGCGGCGGACAGCGGGAGCAGTATCAGCGGCGCAAGCTGCGCAATGTCGCCGGTAGGAGGCGGAGTAAGCGGGGTGTGCGGCTCGAACACCCAAACCTCGTCGTCTTCGTAGTAGTGCCACTCGCCAAGCGGATCGCCGTCTTCGCCGATTTCAATCCAACTGCCGTCGTCGCCCGGAACGAGCGTGTCGCCGGGAACTGCGGGGGGCGGCGGAACGTCGGGGTAGCCGGGTACGATTATCACGCCGGGCGGGGTGGGTTCCTCCGACGGCGACGGCGACGGCTCGCCGGACGGCGAGGGCGAGGGAGACGACGACGGAGAGGGCGACGGCTCCGCCGGAGGTTCGGACGGAGTTACGTCGGGCGACTCTGTCGGCTCGGGCGTATCGCTCGGAGTCGGCGTAGGCACATACGGCGCAGTATAGCTGTTTGTGAAAGTGAGCGCGCCGAACAGCCTAATCTCGCTTTGCAGCGTGACAAAATCCGCGTGACCGATAAGCAAACGCTGCTCGCTGCTATTGCCGTTCGACAAAAGCGTGCCCTCAATGGAATCGGCGACAAGATAATGCTGCTTATCTATAAGCGTAAATATCACGTCCTGCCCGGTGGAATTATTCACGACAATCGCATCGGATTTTTTGACGCTTATGCCGCTTGCGCCGGAGCTTGTGTACGGAGTGCCGCCGTTTACCGTAACGGTCACGCCCGGCGTTTCAGGCCAGGACAGATATGCGTCATACACCTCTTGGTCTTTCTCACCTTGATACTCGGTGCCGTGCGGCACATATCCGGTGTGGTCAAAGGAGAGCGTACCCGTCGTGTCGTCGGTCGGCGTGTAGGTAAGCGTAAGCGATGTGTTCTTGCCCGCGCTGTACTGCGTCATCATCCCTCGAAACAAGGTTACAAGGTGGAGGAATTCGTTCCAGTCCCCCCATTCGCTGCGCGGCGTATCATTAGTTGTACCAGACAAACGCCAACCGATGTTGAAATTTACACCCGGCGTGTCTGACTGCCACACGTCATAAGCCTTGTCAGGCGGGTATAGCAAGTCTATCGGGTTATTCAGGGTAGTGTTAAACTTATATGTGACCTCATACGACCAGAGCAAGAGTTGCATATCATTGACACGTCTGTTTGTGCTTCTCGGATAGCCGAGGTCATCGACCGCTGTGAGCGCAAAGAACTTTTCAAATTCAGCATAGTCAAGTCCGCTAAATTCAGTATTAAGCAAAGCGAAAGCCAACGCGGATTCCTTACCGTCTCTTGGCTCACTGCTGCCCGGCGCGAATGTACTTGTTGCCGCCGGAGACCCTGCGTTTATATCCGCGCAAGCCGCTTCGATTTTAACTCCTTTAGAATCAGTTATATCAAAATAAAATGTATCCGGCACCTGTGTTGCGCCGGTATATGTCTCATTTTTGTCAAACGTGTACGCCGGCGCGTCAGGAACAGGCACGGTGTCGCTGTTTTCTCCTCGCACGCCGCCGACGACCGCGCCGTTCGGATATGTGACCACCGCCGTCAGCGGGGTTTCGGACACCACGACCTTGACGATTTGCTGCGAGGCGTCATTCGCCCAGCCGGCTCCGCCGCCGGTGGTTTCCCGCACCTTGAAGTAGTATGTTCCCGCGCCCAACTCAATCGCGGGGAAGCTGAAACTTCCCGCGCCGGTATGGCTTGCCGTTCGCGTAATGGGTTCGCCGTCTGTGTACGCGGCTCCGTCATCGTTCGCCACCTGCGTCAGCGTGAAGCCGAAATTGACGCCCGGCGCGTTGACGCCCTGCACCGTTTTTATCCCGCGGATTGTCACGGGTACCGTGCGACTTCCCGGAGCACCTGGCGGCAACGGGTCGAATGCAGACAAACTCAAACTCAGCATTACCGAACTCAGTATCGCCAAGCACAGCGCGATTACGATAACCGCCGCGAGCAGGCTTCTTCTTTTGCTCTGCATAAAATCCTCCGCGCCGTAACGCCGCGCCTACGTATAGTTTCCGGGATTATCCCGGGACTCCGGAGACAGTTAGGTGTATGTGGTAGCATACACCTAACTGAGGGTACCCTCAGTTAATTTTTAGTTTTTCGCCTGAGCCGGTCTCAAAGACGCTATCGCGCTGTCAGCACCGACTCAAAATATGCATTTGATAATACACGGCCCACTATAAATTGTCAAGATTTTCTTTTTTTCGGATTTCCGCGGTACTCTTGCGGAACCACGCGCCGCAAACGCAAAAAACCGCAAGCGCAATCCATTGCGAAGTCGTGAAAACCAAAAACTTACCGCGAATATCGTCGCCGCGGAAGAACTCAAGAATAAACCGCTCCGCGGAATACAGTAATAAATACAGCGGGAACACAAATTTGCGCTTGCCGGCGGACGGCTTCCATAAGCAAAACAGCGCGGTCAGCGCGAAGTTAAATGCGGCTTCAATGAGCTGTGCCGGCAGCAGCGGAACGCCGTTCGGACTGCCGACTGAATGTTCGTACACTATCCCCCACGAAACGGACTCGCCGTAGCAGCAGCCCGCCATAAAACAGCCGATTCGCCCGAATCCGTGAAACAGCGTCACCGACGGCGTAAGCAGCGCGGCGGCGTCCGTCAGGTCGATTTTGTATTTGCGAATATAGGCATACGCGAGCAGTACCGCGCCGATAAGTCCGCCGTAGAACACTCCGCCGCCGCTTGTGAGTTCGAGATAAACGCCGCGCCAGGTCGGGAGTATAGCGGGATTTGCAAGCATTACAAGCAGCGACAGCAGTTTCGCGCCGGCAACCGCTCCGACGGCGGCGAAAAGTATAATATGCGTGACGTCCGTACCCGGCACGGAGTACCGCCCGCGGCGAAGGTGAGCAAGCAAAGCCGCGAGACCGCCGCCGGTAAGTCCCGCAAGCCAGTACATCGGGACAGTCAGCCCGAAAACGTAAATAAAAGGAAGCATTGTACGGCACCTTTAATATTCAGAGTATGCAGACAAAGCGCACGCCGTAACGCGTGCGCTTTGTCTGCGCAATGCGGAAACGGCTTACACCAAGCCGCTTAAGCCCGCCGAAGAGATGCAGACCGCGCACGCGATCCAGAAAATAGCAGCGAGGGCGGTTCCGATAATCGCGAGTACAAGACCCGCGGTCGCCTTTCCGCCGCCGCCGTTTTTCCTGCTGATGACGCCGAGAATGATACCCACGATGCCGACGATGATCCCAATCCAGCCGAGAAAAGGCAGAAATACCGCGAAGACTGCGGAGATGATACCGAGAACGAGAGCAGCTACAGCCATTAGAATTTTCCTCCGATGTTATATTTTTTGCAGAGATATTTTATTATAACACATAGGGGGGGGGGGCGCGTCAAGCGGTTTTGCGAAATTTGTTGAAAAATATTTTCGGAGTATCAGCCTAAACGCTTTTCAGTGTCGCGCCGCGCTTTGCGCCGGCGGATTCCGGCGGTCAGACAAAAGCGGGCGCGCAACAAAAAGAGAGCCGGATTTCCGGCTCTCTTTTTGCCCCGTTTCCCGCTACCGCCGGTAGTATCCGCGGTAAGCGGCGTGCGCCGCGGCGTACCGCGCCGAAGCCGCCGGGTCGGGCGCGGCGGACGGATTCTTGCGGATTATCGCCGCCGACGCCTCGGGTACGCTTGCGTACTCGCCCGCGCCGACCGCGGCGAGAATCGCGGCTCCGAGCGCGGGTCCCTCGGCGGACTGCGCGGTGACGACCGGAACGGCGAGCGCGTCCGCGAGCATCTGCCGCCACAGCGGACTGACGCTGCCGCCGCCGCAGGCGGTAATCTCCGCGAAGTCCGCGCCCGTGCCGCGAATCACGTCATAGCAGTCGCGAAGCGAGTATACCACACCCTCAAGCACGGCGCGCGCGAGATGCGCCCGCGTATGCGACGACGACAGCCCGAGGAACGCGCCGCGCGCCGCCGGGTCGAGGTGCGGAGTGCGCTCGCCGTTGAGGTACGGCAGAAACGTAACACCGTCCGCACCGATTGGTACGGTTCCGGCGAGACGGTCAAGCTCCGCGTACGACGCGTCCGGCGCGAAATTGTCGCGGAACCATTTGAGCGACAGCCCCGCCGCGAGTGTCACGCCCATAACGTGCCACTCGCCCGGGACGGCGGCGCAGAACGTGTGGACGCGTCCGCGCGCGTCAAACCGCATTTCGCTCGCGTGCGCGAACACCACGCCGGAGGAGCCGATTGTGACGAACGCCTCGCCGTCCCGCGTAACCCCGGTGCCTACCGCGGCGGCGGCGTTGTCCCCTGCGCCCGCGGCGACGGGAGTACCCTCGCGCAGTCCGGTAAGCTCCGCGCCGAGCCGCGATACCCTGCCCGTGATTTCCGGCGATTCGTACAGCGCGCCGAGCCATTCGCGCGGAACGTCAAGCGCGCGCAGCACTTCGGGCGACCAGCGGCGGTCGGCGACCGACAGCAGTCCGGTACCCGAAGCGTCCGACAGGTCGGAAGCGTTCTCTCCGGTCAGCAGCCAGCGGATATAGTCTTTCGGAAGCATTATTTTCGCGATTTTCGCGTAGTTTTCCGGCTCGTTATTGCGCAGCCAGAGGATTTTCGGCGACGTGAAACCCGTAAGCGCGGGGTTCGCGGTAAGTTCGATAAGCCGCTCCGCGCCGATTTTCGCGGTTATCTCGCCGCACTCCGCCGCCGTACGCTGGTCGCACCACAGCAGCGCGGGGCGAATGACTTCGCCGGATTTATCGAGCGCGACGAGTCCGTGCATCTGCCCGGTAAGCCCGACGCACTTTATGTCCGCCGCGTCGGCGCCGCGCAGGATTTCGCGGATTGTCCGTGCCGCCGCGTCCCGCCACAGGTGCGGGTGCTGCTCCGCCCAGCCGTTTTTCGGCGTTGACAGCGGATACTCCGCGGACGCGGTGCGCACGACCGCGCCGCGCGAATCCGTAAGCAGAGCCTTTGTGCCGGACGTGCCTACGTCGATTCCGAGATATGTGTTCATATGGCAGACTCCTATTATACCACAGGCACAAAGTGCCGTCGTGGTATATAATCTTGAGCAGACCCGGAGGGCTTCGCCCGGCGGTCTGCGGATATTATACCACATTATTCCGCGCTTCGCAACAAGTCATATATTATCCGCCGCCGCATAGAATTATCGCGTACTAAAGCGGGAGGTCGGACTATGACGGAGCAGATTTATTTAACCGCGCGCTTCCGGCGCGTCAAGCCGAAGCGCGGTCGGAACCGCAGACTGCGCCTGCGTCTCGGCGCGGTTTTTTTGAGCGCGGCGATACTCGCCGTATCCGTGAAAACGCTCGCGTACTTCGGAAGTCCGGAGCTTTCGGGAGCTTTTTTCGGCTCCATACCCGACGCGGCGGCGGCGCGCGTAATCGACGCGGAAAAACCGGCGCGGAAGTACGGCTTCTCGCTCGAATCGCTGCTGCTCGGCGCGGCGTTTCCGAAAGCGATGCCCTCGCCGGAGCCGGAGGACGGAGGACACGCCGCCGCAGGCGACGTTCCGGACGACGCGGAGCCGCCGCAGAGTACGCCCGCGCCTACGGACGGTTCCGGCGGCGGACTTTTTTACACCGGCGGCGCAAAAACGCCGGACTATACGGTGGACAACTCCGCGCCGCTGTCCGCCGAGGGGATTAACATTTTCAACAAGTCGGGACTTAAAATCGACATCGGCGCGCTGCTCCGCGAGCCGCTCGAAATGGACGTCGCGGCGGACGCGCCGAACGTGCTGATTATCCATACGCACACGAGCGAGGCGTACACGCCGACCGCGCTCTATCCGTACACGGAGTCCGACCCGTACAGGACGCAGGACCCGGCGGCGAACATCGTCGCCGTCGGCGACGCGCTGAAACGCGAGCTGGAGAGCTACGGGCTGAACGTCATACACGATACGGGCGTGTACGACTACCCGAGTTATTCCGGCTCCTATAACCGCACGCTCGAAGCCGTGCGCGGATACCTCGCCGAGTATCCGACGATAACCTGCGTTTTCGACGTGCACAGAAACGCAATCGAGGGCGCGGACGGCAAGCAGTACAAGACAATCGCCGAGGTTGACGGACGGCTTATGAGCCAGATTTTGCTGTTCGTCGGCACGAACTCCGCGGGACTCGAACACCCGAAATGGAGCGAAAATCTCAAATACGCGCTGCGGCTCGAGTACGAGATGAACCGGCTGTACCCGACGCTCGCGCGGCCGATTACCGTGTCGAATTACCGCTATAACCAGCACCTGACGGAACGTTATCTGATACTCGAGGTAGGCTCCGCCGGAAACACGCTTGAGGAGTCGCTTGACGCGATTCCGTACTTCGCGGAGGCGTTTGCGAACGTCGCGCTCGCGGGTTCGCGCACCGAAACCGGCGCGCCGGAAGAGCTTCCGGTCTTCAGCCCAGCAGAGCCGTAACGTCGTCCGCGGTGAGACCGGAATGCAGCGCGAGATTTATCGCGTAGCCGATGAGCTTCGCCGCGGAAGCCGCCGCCGCGTCTATGTCCCGCGGCGTAACGATGAGGTTTTCGCCGAACGCGCCGTCCGGCAGGTCGAAGTCCTCAAGTCCCGCGCGTCCGAGCAGGTCGCGGGCGAGGGTTTCCGCGTCGATGACGGTCGGAACGCCGATTGCGATTACCGGAATCCCGAGCGTCTCCCGCGAGATGCGCGGACGCGAGTTGCCCACGCCGGAGCCGGGTACGATTCCCGCGTCCGTGAGCTGCACCGTGCGGCATACGCGCGCGGGCGACAACGAGGACAGCGCGTCTATGACGATAACGCGGTCGGGCTTCAGCTCCGCGGCGAGAGCCTTGACCGCGCGCGAGCTTTCGACTCCCGTGCTTCCGACGACTCCCGGACGTTCGGCGTACACGCGGCGGAAGAACCCGAAGCGTTCCGGCTCCGTCTCGACGAGATGCGCCGTCGCGAGCACGCTGTCGCAGGACAGCGCGCCGACGCTGTCGGCGGCTATCGCGGGGTTCCCGAGTCCCGCGACGAGTACGGAGTCCGTCTCCGACAGCGCGAGCAGACCGCGAAGCTCGCCGGCGATTACGCCCGCCGCCGCGGCGAACGCGCCGTCCCCGCGGCGCAGCAGCCTGTCGGTTCCGACGGTGACGTACCGCCCGAGCGGCTTCCCGGCGAGCGCCGCGCCCTCGCCGGTCCCGATGATTACGGTTGTAACCTCGAAGCCGGACGAGCTGTCGGTGCGGTGCGTTATCCCGCGCGCGGCGGTTCCGCCGACCGCCGACTCGACCGCGAGGTCGGTGCGCCGCGGGTAGTTTTGCATATGAATCGCCTCGCTTATTTATTGTATAGCCTTATACTGCGCCCTTTTCACGCGAAAATAGCAAAAGCGGTCTGTGAATATTTGCCGCGCGACCGGCGGAGCCTCCCGGCAGTCGCATACGGTGAAATCCCGCCGCCGGAACGGCAAATAAAATAATACTTGCTTTTTTTGAAAAATACGTTATAATGTTGCAGAAAAGTTACAATATGGGGACATAATAGTAACAAATTGGTTCCGCGTCCGCAAACGCGCTCCCCGTGCGAGCCTGCGAGCACGGAGCGCGGTAGGGCTTTCACCCCGCAAAGTCTGCGGACTTCGCGGGGACCCCGATTGCCCGCCCAAGCGGCGAACAACGTGGAGCGCCGTCGCAGACGGCTCCGCGCCCGCAGGCGCGTTTCACGTGCGAACACAGTGAGCACGGAGCGAAGCCGGAATTCATTTCCGGCAAGCGGTTAATACGCCGTCGCAGACGGCTCCGCCGCGAGTAACGTTCCGTCGGCGAGCGGCGCACCGCGAGCCATACGGAACGGCAGCGGCGTTTTTGAGCCGCTATGCGGCGAAAAATATTGAGCGACGGGAGGGCTTTGCCCGACCAAGCGGTAAATAATTCGCCCGACCAAGCGTCAAATTACCAAGCAAACTATCAGGGAGGCAACAATGTCCAAACAAAACCCGACGTATACGATTCGCGGCGGACGCGAGCTTTACGGCTCCGTCTCGGTTTCGAGTGCGAAAAACGCCGCGGCGGCTATAATTCCGGCTGCGCTTCTCGTAAAGGGCAAGTGCAGTATCGACAATATCGCGGATATTTCCGACAATAAAATGCTGTTCCGCATACTGCGGCATATGGGCGCGGTCGTCACGAAGCGCGGTCACGACGCGTACGACATCGACTGCACCGGAGTCGGGACCCACGCCGCCGTGTTCGACGAAATGCGCCGGATTCGCGCGTCGTACTATCTCGCGGGCGCGCTGCTCGGCAGATTCGGGCGCGCGGACATCGCGCTTCCCGGCGGCTGCAACTTCGGCGGACCGCGTCCGATTGACCAGCACATCAAGGGGTTCACCGCGATGGGCGCGGCGGTTGACATTAAGAACGGCGTGCTTACCGCGCTCGCGCCCGACGGACTTCATTCGGCGTATATCGTGCTCGACGGTATTCCGTCCGTCGGCGCGACTATAAATATTATGCTCGCGGCGGCTCTCACGGAGGGGCTTACGGTTATAGAAAACGCCGCCCGCGAACCGCACGTCCTTGATACGGCGCAATTTCTGAACCAAATGGGCGCGGACGTGCGCGGCTCGGGTACCGAGACCATTAAAATCCGCGGGGCTGCGCGGCTCCGCGGCGGCGAACACTCGATTATCCCCGACCAGATTGAGGCGGGAACGTATATGATCGCCGCGGCGGCGACCGGCGGCGAGGTCGAGCTTACGAACGTCATCACGCGCCACCTTGAGTGCGTGTCCGTGAAGCTCCGCGAAATGGGCGCGGCGGTGGACGAGTACCCCGGAGAGGGACGCGTCGTCGTCCGCAGCAACGGACACCTCCGCGCGACGGACGTGCGGACGCTGCCGTACCCCGGATTCCCGACGGATATGCAGCCGCAGCTCACCGCCGCGCTGTGTATCGCCTCCGGGACGAGCCGCGTCACCGAGGGCATTTGGGAGGAGCGTTTCCGCTATCTCGACGAGCTTATGAAAATGGGCGCGAAAGTCCGCGTAATCGGCTCCACCGCGACTATCGAGGGCGTGCGCTCGCTGACGGGCGCGACGATGAAAGCGTCCGACCTGCGCGCCGGCGCGGCACTCGTCGTCGCGGGTCTCTGCGCGCGGGGCACGACCGTCGTCGAGGGCATCGAATACGTCGAGCGCGGCTATGAGGACATTGTCGGCAAGCTGACGCGGCTCGGCGCGGACATTACGAGTACGAAAAGCGGCGCGGCAAGCGACGCTCCGGCGGAAGAACTCTCGGCGCTGTAGTGCTTGTCGTCACGCTCGCAAGCTCTTCTTCCGGGAACTGCGCTCTCGTCTCCGGCGGCGGGCAAAACATTCTCATCGACGCGGGAATCTCGTACCGCAGAATCGTCTCGTCGCTTAACGCGCTCGGCGTCGGTCCGCGGGACATTTCAGCCGTGCTGATAACGCACACGCATTCCGACCACATCGGCGGACTGCCGACGCTTACAAAATATATTTCGCCGCGGATTTTCTGCGGCCGGGGCACGGACGTTACGCTCGAGCGCAGCATCCGCCCCGGCGGGGAGATTACGCGGCTTGACTGCGGCGCGGACTTATACATAGGCGAGCTTAAAATCACGCCGTTCAAGACCTCGCACGACAGCCCCGGAAGCGTCGGCTACTCGATAACGTCGGAGCGCGGCAGGTTCGTATACTGCACCGACCTCGGAATCGTAACGCCGGAGGTCGAGGCTGCGGCTCTCGGCGCGGACGCGGCGGTTATCGAGTCGAACCACGACCTGCGAATGCTTCAGACCGGTCCGTACCCGCAGTTCCTGAAGCGGCGTATCGCGTCCGACGTCGGGCATCTGTCGAACGATACGAGCGCGGCGTTCGCCGGTCGGCTCGCGGACTCCGGAACGCGCCGGCTCGTACTCGCGCACCTGTCGAAAGAGAACAACACTCCGGAAGCCGCGTACTCCGCCTGCACGGATTCGCTGCGGAAGCGCGGAGCGGAGCGCGACGTTACGGTTCGTGTCGCCCCGCACGACTGTATCGGCGAAGCGTTGATACTGTAGCGGCGACGCCCGGGCGTTTTTACCGGCGCGCTTGATTCCCGCGGGGAGCGGATACCATAAACGGCTGAAAGGCGGACGGGCGTATGGGCTTTCTCAACAGCAAAAACAAGGACAAAATTGAATGGCCGGACGGCGCGGACGGCACGCCGGTGCGCGGCGCGCTCTTAACTCACGCGGGCGCGGGCGGACTCGAGGCGGAAATCACGGTTTCTATGCTGCGTTCGTTCGGGATTCCGGCGGCGACGGAACTTCCCGGCGAGGGAGTCGTCGGCAAGGTGATACTCGGCAGAGCCGGGTCCGGCATTGATATTTACGTTCCGGAGACTATGCTCGGCGACGCGCAGGCTCTCCTGCTCGCGGAATCGGTTGAGTCCGGCGATGAATATAAGTAATCAATAATGCGCGGCTTGACGGTTGCGGAGCCGGCTTTGCCGTCGGTTAAGAAACTCTGCCGCAGGGGCGGCGGCGCAATTTGAACGAAGTGAGAATTTATTTTATATGAATGCTTTCGCGCCCGAAGAATACTCGAAATGGCTCGCGTCGGACCGCATTTCGGACGGCGAGCGCGCCGAACTTGAAGCCGTAATCGACGACGAGGCGGCGATTGAGGAGCGGTTTTACGCGTACCCGGAATTCGGCACGGCGGGAATCCGCGCCGAGGTCGGCGCGGGACTCTCGCGTATGAACAGCCACGTTGTGAAGTGGGTCACGCAGAGCTTCGCGGACGTAATCCGCGAGGGTTCGGACGGCGTGTCCGTCGCCGTGTGCTACGACTGCCGCGAGCATTCGCGCGGGTTCGCGGAGGACGCGGCGGGCGTTCTCGCCGCGAACGGAATTACCGTGCTGCTGTTCGAGAGTATGCGTCCGACGCCGGAGCTGTCTTTCGCCGTACGGCACTACGGCTGCGCCGCCGGAATAAATATTACGGCGAGCCACAACACGAGCGAGTACAACGGCTATAAAGCCTACGGCGCGAACGGCGCGCAGCTCCCCCCGCGGGACGCGAAGCGCGTTGCGAAGCGTATGAGCGAGACGGACGTTTTCACCTCGCCGAAGTACATAACGCCTGCCGAAGCGGAGTCGCGCGGACTCGTGCGGTACCTCGGGGACGAGACGGACGAGGCGTTCCTCAAAAACGTACTGTCGCTGTCGCTCGCGACGGACGCGGTGCGCGGCGAGCTTGCGGATTTGCGCATAGTGTACACGCCGTTTCACGGCGCGGGGCGGCTTCTCGTGCCGGAGGCGTTGTCGCGGCTCGGCTGCAATTGCGTTTTCCCGGTCGCGGAGCAGATGATACCGGACGGACGGTTCCCGACCGTCGCGTCGCCGAACCCGGAAAATCCGGAGTCGTTCGCGCTCGCGGTGCGGCTTGCGCACGAAGTAAGCGCGGACATTATAATCGGCACCGACCCGGACGCGGACAGAATAGCGGTGCTCGCGCGGAGCGGGGACGGCTACGTTCACCTGTCCGGTCACGCGACCGGCTGTATCCTGCTCGACTACGTTCTCCGCGCCCGGCGCGCCCGCGGCACTCTGCCGGAAAACGCTTACGCGCTCAAAACCATTGTGACGACGGACTTGTTTCGTAAGATTGCACGGAGCTTCGGCGTTGCGAGCGAGGACACGTTCACCGGCTTCAAGTACCTTGCCGAACGGCGCGACGAAATCGAGGGCGCGGTACTCGGCACGGTCGTGTTCGCATATGAGGAGAGCTACGGCTATATGCCCGGCAATTTCACGCGCGACAAAGACGCGGTTTCCGCGGCGGTACTGCTCGCGGAGTGCGCGGCTTACCACAAGTCGCAGGGGCGTACGCTCGTCGGCGCGCTGCTCGCGCTCTACGCGGAACACGGGTATCACGCGGAGGAGACTGTGAACCTCGTTATGCCGGGAACGGACGGCGTTATGAAAATGCGTCAGCTGATGAAAATCCTGCGCGACGAGCCGCCGGAGGAAATCGCGGGTACCCGCGTCGTCTCGCGCGGCGACTACAAGTCCGGCAAGCGGTTTGCGGACGGCGCGGAGAGCGAGCTTCCTCTCTCCGGGAGCGATGTTCTGCGCTTTGACCTCGAGGACGGCTCCGCACTGCTCGCGCGACCGTCCGGCACGGAGCCTAAGATAAAGATTTACGCGCTCGCGGTCGGGGACACGCTCGCCGAAGCTGCGGAGCGCGCCGCGAGGTACGCGGACTGGGCGGACGACCTGCCGCGGCGCGAGCTGTAGGCGCGGCAGTGAGTTTTTGCTGTTGACAGCAAACGGCGGGCGTGCTATAATATCCGCAAGCGGATATTAACCTTGTTCAGGCTGATATATCACAACGGCGCGAACGCCTGTGATATAATCCGCGGAGCGGATATTAACCTTAGGCGGGGGTACGTTGTATGCAGGATAACTATTTTGCCGGAGTGGGGGCGGTCGTTTTCAAAGGCTCGGACGTGCTTCTCGTACGGCATACTTACGGCGCGGCGGCTGGCAAACTGCTCAATCCCGGCGGCTATGTGAAATACGGCGAGCTGCCCGCGGACGCGGCGAAGCGCGAGGTTTTCGAGGAAACCGGCGTCGCCGTCAACCCAGTCGGGGTGATTGCCGTGCGCTGTTCCGGCACGGAGTGGTATATATGTTTTGCCGCGGAGTATATTTCCGGCGAGCCGCACTCCGACGGCGCGGAAAACAGCGAGGCGGTATGGCTTGACCGCGCGGAGGCGTTGAGCCGCGCCGACGTTACCGACAGCGCGAAGCGGCTGATTCGGCTCGCGGCGGGAACCGTACCGCTGACGCCGGAGATCGACGGCAAAAACCGCGTGTGGTACGCGGTGAGCGGCTAATCAGTTAAGCGGTATTGCAATCATAATCATAGGGGCATAGTGAAAGGGTATCACACCGGTCTCCAAAACCGTTATTGAGGGTTCGAATCCTTCTGCCCCTGCCATCGGAACAAATGCGAACCCGACCCGGGCGTTTATCGCTCGGGCTGTGTTCGTATTTGTGTTTGAGCCGCAAGGAAACCGAAAGCGAGGGTTGCGATGACTGATTTTGAAATTATCCGTCATATAGACGACGGCGCGAACTTTTACATAGATTTTTTCGCTAACGCGGAGCATATGGAGCGTGCAGATACTGGTTACTACTGTTATACGCGCCCCCTGCCGGGCGAAGAGGGGATTACTTTTGCGTATAGCCTCCGGCTTGAGGAACTGTCTGAATCCGGGCGGCTCGAAAAGCTAAGCGAAATCAGAAATCTCGGTATGCCGGTTTGGTGGGGCCTGTGTATGTCGGACGCGCTGTATGCTTTGGTTCATAAAGAGCCGCGGGAACGTCTGCGTTCGCCCTCCGGCGGAGACGAGCTGTATATGGCGATTGAACCTCCGGAGCGGTTTCCGCAGACGCCGCTCCCTGCCGGTGTGACCGTTAAGCGGGTCACAAGTCCTGAAATGTTTGCCGGGTGGGCGAATTTTGTGAACGATTCGATGTTCGGAGGTTATCGGGACATTCACCCGGTATACCATTACCCTGCCTGTAAAACCGGGAAAATAAATTGTTACATATGCTGCAAAGACGGTCTGCCTGTCGCGCATTGCTCGATTATGGATAACGACGGGATTTGCTCTTTGGAATTTGTTGCTACTCACCCCGAACACAGGCGGCGGGGATACGCCAAAGCCGTTTGCGCGTTCGCTATGGAAGCGGCGTTCGACCAAGGCGCGGAACTGATTACTTTGAGAGCGATAAATCCGGGAACGAAGGAACTGTTTACCGCTCTGGGATATAAAATATTCAATCGCGCCCTCTGACGGCAGACCGCTTGCGGGCATAACAGCATTGCGCTGATGCGCAGTTGAGATATGTCAAGAACGCTTCCGTAAAACAGCTGCGGCGCAACGCCCGCATAACGTCTGCGCCGCAAACGCGACGCGCGCGCCTCCGCCGCCGGAAATACAGTAAGCGAAGAATATCGACCGCCTGCGCCGCCTCCGCAAAATTTCTCAAAAATAATGATTGACAACGGGCGGAATCTGCGGTATAATCGTCTGCGTCGCACGCGGACGGGAGCATAGCTCAGCCGGTTAGAGCACTTGCCTTACAAGCAAGGGGTCACAGGTTCGAGTCCTGTTGTTCCCACCATTACCTGCGCGGCCGGCAAAGTCCGCCGCCGCCCGGGTTTCGGCGAAGCGGCGGGTGTGACGCGCCTTGCCTGATTGCCCCGCGACGCGCATTCCGGTCCCGCTATCACGGCACACGGCCCAGTAGTTCAGTTGGTTAGAACGCCAGCCTGTCACGCTGGAGGTCGACGGTTCGAGTCCGTTCTGGGTCGCCAATTATCCGCCCGGTCGGGCGAAAGTCTCCGCTCCGCGTTCACTTTGTTCACGCGGGGTACGCGTTTGCAAGCGCAATCGAAAACGGACGCGCGGCGTCCGAAACGCCTCTGTAGCTCAGTTGGTAGAGCAGCGGACTGAAAATCCGCGTGTCGTTGGTTCGATTCCGACCGGAGGCACCAAGCCAATCGACAATGCGCAATTTACAATGTACAATTATTCGGAATCAAAACTGACGCGTCCAACTGATTGTTAACTGTTTACTGTTAATTGTTAATTGACGGCGCGGGCGTAGCTCATCTGGTAGAGCGCCACCTTGCCAAGGTGGAGGTAGCGAGTTCGAGCCTCGTCGCCCGCTCCATTGTCCGCCCGGTCGGGCAAAGTCTTTCCGCCGCTCAATATTTTTTACGCGTTTGCGAACGGCTCAGAAACATCGCCGCCGTCACTGCGTACCCGGTTTCGGCAAGTCAAATCCGCACCGAAAGTTCCCGCATCCGACTGCGGTTGTCTCCGCACTCTGCGTCTCCCCCGGAACGGGGGATTTTCTCTATTCCCCGCGAATATACTTCTTCGTAAGTCCGCGGCCGCAAGCGGGCGGCACACGGCGACATAGCCAAGCGGTAAGGCACGGGTCTGCAAAACCCTGATCCCCCGGTTCGATTCCGGGTGTCGCCTCCATATTGTAATAGAGAGAGCAAAGCTCTCTCTATTACAATATGGAGAGTATTGTTTGCGTTATTAGCCGCTCGGTCGGGCGAAGCCCTCCCTGCGCTCAATATTTTTCGCACTCTGCGGAGTGCTCAAAAACGCCGCTGCCGTTCCGTATGGCTCGCGGTGCGCCGCTCGCTGACGGAACGTTACTCGCGGCGGAGCCGTCTGCGACGGCTCTTCACACAGCCGCACACTGCGGCGGTACGCACAAAAGTCCCAACTGCGCCGCGCAGTGTGCGGCTATGCGACGCTACGACCCTGCGCGAACAGCGTGAGCGCGTTTTTCGTTTCCAGGGGTAAGGGGGGTCCGGGGGGCTTTAGGGGCAAAGCCCCTGTAGTCCCCCGGGAATCGCGCCGCTCGCAAGCGGCGCAAAACCCGCCACGCGGCGAAACGTCCCGCTCATCGCAATGAGCGAAATCCAATCACCCGCGACCGCAGTCGCGCAAGTCCGCCACGCGGCGAAAAAAGATATGCAGGCAAGGGATAAAGCACTATGAAAACAACATTTGCGACGGAACAAAAACTCCGCGAGATTGCGGCGAAATACCCCACGCCGTTCCACCTCTACGACGAAGCCGGTATAGTCGGCAACGCCCGCGCGCTGTCCGCCGCGTTCGCGTGGAACCCGGGCTTCCGCGAATACTTCGCCGTGAAAGCCACGCCCACGCCCGCGATTCTGAAGCTCCTCCGGGACTGCGGCTGCGGCGCGGACTGCTCGTCGCTTACCGAGCTTATGATGAGCGAGCGCGTCGGCGTCACCGGCGACGGCATAATGTTCTCGTCGAACGAAACGCCGGACGCGGAGTTTCGCCTCGCGTCGAAGCTCGGCGCGACGATAAACCTCGACGACATTACGCACATCGACGTTCTGAACAGGCTCTGCGGGATTCCGAAAAAAATCTCGTGCCGCTATAACCCGGGCGGCGCGTTTGAAATCGGCAATAAAATTATGGACAACCCCGGCGACGCGAAGTACGGTATGACGCGCGAGCAGATTTTCGAGGCGTACCGCAGACTGCGCGAACTCGGTGCGGAGGAATTCGGGCTTCACGCGTTTCTCGCGTCGAACACCGTGTCGAACGACTACTACCCGGTGCTTGCGGCGGAACTGTTCACGCTTGCGGCGG
>JAITNK010000153.1 GCA_031290515.1 Oscillospiraceae bacterium | reverse complement strand
CGGCGATATGTCGCTGATTCGGTTTACTGAGAGCCAGAGAGTTTTCAGATTGGTAAGCCCCGCGAGCGGAGATATGTCGCTGATTCGGTTCTCGTGGAGACCGAGCGTTGTCAGATTGGTAAGCCCCGCGAGCGGAGATATGTCGCTGATTTGGTTGTGGAATAGATCGAGCTCTGTCAGCTTGGTAAGCCTCGCGAGCGGGGATATGTCGCTGATTTGGTTCCATTCTAAGGTCAAACCATTCAGATTCGTCAACGCCGCCAACGGCGATACGTCGCTGATTCGGTTCTCGTGGAGACCGAGCGTTGTCAGATTGGTAAGCCCCGCCAACGGCGATACGTCGCTGATTCGGTTGCCGGACAAACCCAAACGATTCAGATTCGTCAACGCCGCCAACGGCGATATGTCACGGATTTGGTTTCCGTGCAAGTACAAACGATTCAGATTCGTCAACGCCTCTAACGGCGATACGTCGCTGATTTGATTTTCGCGCAAGTCCAGCTCTGTCAGATTCGTCAACGCCGCCAACCGCGATACGTCGCTGATTTGGTTCTCGTAGAGCTCAAGCACTGTCAGATTGGTCATATTCCGCAGCGGTTCTATGTCGGCATTCGTGAGACCAAGATCACTGAGGTCAAGCTCCGTTAGGCTTGTGCTGAATTGTACGCCTTTTATTGTTATGTAATCCGGAATCGTGGCAGGCTGCGCGGGCGTTGCGGACGGCTCCGGTGTTGCGGGAATGCCCGGTTCGGTTTCGTTTTCGCTGTCGTCGTCGTTTGACGAAGTGTCGCGGTCGGAATCGCCGCTGTCGTCCCCGCCGTTTGACGAAGTATCACGGTCGGAATCGCTGTCGTCGTCGCCGGACGATTCGTCCGCGCAGGCGAACAGCGACGCGGCGAGCGTCAGCGCGAGCAGTAACGCTAAAACTCTGCGCGCAAGGTCAGATATGCGGGGGGGGGGGGATGATCCCGGTTTGTGTTTTCATTTTCTCCTCCGAATGTTTTATTACAGAATGCGAAAATTGTAACATTTTGCCGGAGAGTTGTCAAGCGAAAACTTACGGTCTGCCGCTGTCCCGGTAAAACCGTTCGCCGCACTTCGGGCAGGTGATTGCGAGTTTGCCCTTGCCGCGCGGCACGCGCAGCGTCTTTTTGCAGGCGGGACAGGAGAAATAGCGGTAGAACTTGCGGTCGCGGACCGCGGCGCGCGTCCGCCCGAAG
This sequence comes from Oscillospiraceae bacterium, assembly GCA_031290515.1. Lineage (GTDB taxonomy): Bacteria > Bacillota > Clostridia > Oscillospirales > Oscillospiraceae > JAIRRO01. The sequence continues at coordinate 36,248 of JAITNK010000153.1, read as the reverse complement.
CGTCGGCGTACGCCGGAGGTTGCGCGGAGAAACCGGTCGTTTTCCGCGCGCCGCCGCGGGATATTGCGTGAAAACAGCCGGAACAGCGCGTAAAACAGCGGCAAATACGGCAAATATCCGACAAGCGGCACGGGAATAAACCGCGCCGCAACCGATAAAACGAGCGCGGTCAGAATGAGCGCGAGGTTCAGCGCGTCCGAACCGTACCGCCCGAGCATAAACCTCCGCAGAAAACTGCGTATCACCGAAATGTCACCACCCTTATATATCACACATCATATCACGAAAACGGAGGTTCCGCGCGGCTTTCACACATTATTCACTTTTGATTTACTTTTGCGGCACTCCCGGCGATATTATCGGCGCGGCGGTTTTGTCCGCCGGAGCAAGTTCCGCGTCGATAGCGAGCAGTTCGTCCGCGAACCGCAGCAGCGCGTCGCGGTCGTCGCAGACGCTCGTCATCGCGAGAATATGCGCTGCGCCGGAACACTCGCACTCGAAGCCGCGTCCGCGCAGACGCGCGTGAAGCTCCGTGCCGGAAACGTCCGCGCCGAGCGTCGAAATCACGATTTTACCCGGGTCGTACAGCCCCTCCGGCACCGCGCGCCGCAGCCGCGTAAGCCCGCGAAGCCGCGCGTCAAGCAGCTCCAGCGTCCGCGAGTACTCCGCGAACAGCGCGGGCGCGCGGTCTCTGAGCCGCCGCAGACAGTTGTCAACCGACGCGAGCAGTATGTACGACGGGCTTGTGGTCTGGAACACGGACAGCTTGCGCCGCAGCGAGTCCTCGGATATGTACCGCGGGTCTCCGGCGAGGAGCAGCGCGGTCTGCGTCATACCCGGCAGTGTTTTGTGCAGGCTCACGACCTCGGCGTCCGCGCCGAGACGCACGGCGTTTTGCGGAAAGCCGTCCGAAAAGCCGAAGTGCGCGCCGTGCGCCGCGTCGGCGATGAGCGGCACGCCGAAAGAGTGCGCCGCGTCGGCGACCGCCGCAACGTCAGACGCCGCGCCCTCGTATGTCGGACTCGTGAGTACGACCGCGCAGGCGTCCGCACACGCCGACAGCGCGCCGCGCACAAGCTCCGCGGAAGCGGCGCGGATAAGTCCGGTCGCCGCGTCGAAGCCCGGGTCGAATATTACGGGCGTAAGCCCCGCAAGCTCCGCCGCGTTGTACACCGCGCGGTGCGAGTATTTCGAGAAAACAAGACTGCCGCCGGACTTTGCCGCCGCAGATACCGCCGCGAGAAGCCCGCCGGTCGCTCCGTTGACGAGCGGGAACGCCGCGGTCGCGCCGTAAAGCTCCGCGCCGAGTGCCGCGGTCTCCGCGATTATGCCGCGCATATCGTGCAAATCGTCGAAGCCCGCGATTTCGGTAACGTCAAGCGCGAACGGGAGTCCGTCCGCGAACGCGGGGTTGCGCTTGTGACCGGGCATATGAAGCGGATACGCGCCGGATTCGGCGTTGCGGCGCAGCTCGTCGAGTATACTCACGGCTGCCGTCCCGCGCCGCGCTCCGGTTTCGGCGGCGCGATTTTAAGCGTAAACGTGAACTTCGTGCGCCCGTCCGCGCTTTCTACGAAAATATCTTCGTGCAGGTGGTCGAGTATGTTCTTGACGATGTACAGCCCCAGCCCCGCGCCGTCCTTGTTGACCCCGCGCGAGCGGTCAACTTTGTGGAAACGGTCGAAAATCAGCGGCATCTCGTCCTCGGGAATCGTCTCGCCCTCGTCCTCCACAGAGACGAATACGCGCTGCTCCCGCTTCCAGAGCGCGATGCGGAGCACCGAACCCGCGCGCGCGAATTTCACCGCGTTGTCGAGCAGATTGAACACGACCTGCGTGACGGAGTCCGCGTCGCCCTGCGCCCAGATCGGTTCCTCGGGCAGGGACGGCTCGCAGTCCATATGCTTTTCGTCGATTTTCTGTGACAACCCGAGCAGCGTCTGTATCACGACTTCGGTCAGGTTGAAGCCCGCCGCCGCCGGCGGCTGTTCGCTTCTGTCCTCGCGCGCCGCGTCGAGAATCGAGCGGACAAGCCGCGACAACCGCTTCGTCTCCGACGAAATCGCGGTCAGATACTTCTCCGAGGACTCCGGCGGAATCGTGCCGTCGAGCAGTCCGTCGGCAAAGCCGGAGATGACGGTCATCGGCGTTCTAAGCTCGTGCGACACGTTGGCGAGCAGTTCGCTCCGGTTCTCCTCGCTCCTGCCGAGCGTTTCAGCCATAACGTTGAACGCCTGTTCAAGCTCGCCGATTTCGTCGTCGCGCGCGGACGCGGGGTCGCCGACGCGGACGCGGAAGTCCCCGTGCGTCAGCGCGTGAGCCGCTTTCGCCATAGCGGTGAGACTTTCCGCCTGCCGCCGCGTGGTGAGCAGAGAGACGATAAACGTCAGCAGCAGCACAAACAGCGCGAGCATTATGAAAATCGCGACGAAATGCTTCCACATTTCGACCATATGCGAATAGTCGAGCGACGCGAACAGATACCCGAAGCCGCCGGAGCCGGTAGTCACCGTCGTCGCGACGATGTAGCGGCGCGACTCATAAACGCCGCCGAGCGTTCCGGGACCCGACCATACGCCGTTATCCCGCAGCGCGGTAAGAACTTCCGCGCCCGCCGTCTTACCGATATGCGCGCAGGTGAAAATATCGTCGGAGCAGGACACGATTACGCCGTTCGACCCCGCGAGCGCGAGTCCGATGCCGGAGACGTTCGCGATAGCCGAAAGTTCGAGCCGCACGTCTGTTCCCGACAGATTGGACTCGTCGAACGCGACGGTCTCGAGATAACGCTTCGTCTCGACCGCAGCGGAGACCATCGAGGCGCGCTTTTCGGTCAGTATGGAGCGGTAGCTGAAAAACGAAAATGTCCCGCCGAGTATAACGAACGACAGCAGGACGATAACGGCGGTTGTGATAAAGTTCTTGAAATATATAGTCTTTCTGAGCATAGCGGTCAGCGTGTCTCGAACTTATAGCCCACGCCCCAGACGGTTTTGAGCGACCACTTGTCCGAAACGCCCTCGAGTTTTTCGCGCAGACGCTTGATATGCACGTCCACCGTGCGCGAGTCGCCGAAATAGTCGAAGCCCCACACTTCGTCGAGCAGCTGATTCCGCGTGAAAACCCTGTTCGGCGACGACGCGAGATGAAACAGCAGCTCCATTTCTTTCGGCGGAGCCTCGACTTTCGCGCCGCGGATTATAAGCTCGAACGAATCCATATCGATTGCAAGCTCCGGGAACTCGAGCCGGCGCGGAGCCGGTTCCGCGCCGGCGGCGCGGCGCATAACCGCGTGAATCCGCGCGATAAGCTCGCGCGCCTCAAACGGCTTCGTGATATAGTCGTCCGCGCCCAGTTCAAGCCCGGAGACCTTGTCCGGCGTTCCGGTTTTCGCCGTAAGCATAATAATCGGCACGGAGGACGTAAGCCGCAGTTCGCGGCACACGTCCCACCCGTCCATAACCGGCAGCATAATGTCGAGCAGGACAATATCCGGACGCACGCGTTCGGCTTCCGAGATTCCGCGCGCGCCGTTGTCGGCGGTATACACCTCGAAACCGTCCTTTTCGAGATAGAGACGGATAAGCTCCGCGATGTTCGCCTCGTCCTCTATTATCAACGCCTTTTTAGGCGCAGCTCCGCTCACTCCGCCTCCTCAATCCGCGATTCAAGGTATTCGGCCCGCGACAGCGCGTCGTCTGCGGCGGACTGCGCGTTCTCCGCCGCGCTCTGCGCATCTGCGGCGGCGGTCTCCGCGTTTTCGGCGGTGCCTTGCAGTTCCTCGACGCGCGCTTCAAGCTCGTCGAGCCGCTCAAGGATTTCGTCAAGACCCGAATTGCTCCTCTGACTCGCTTTTTCCGCGCGGTACTTCAGAATCTCGTCGTTGATTGCGTCGATAATCTCCGACTGCTGCCGTGCGGAAATCTCCCACTGTTTTTCGAGAAGTTCGTTGCGTTTGACGTATTTGCCGTAGTCCGGACGACCCGGCTCGACGACGATGGAATTGTAATCTTGATAACCTTCCGGTCTCTGAATTGGCGGATAGAGCTTCGCAAGCTCCGAGTTCAGTTCGCCGATTTGCACGTTTAACTCGTAAAGCTCCGGATTAGGGGTAAGGTTCGCGCGCACCTGCCGCGCGATTTTCTCCTCTGTGTACCCGCGAAGAATGATTTGCTCTGACATAGTAACGTACCTCCTGTTTTATATTATTCGCTTGGTCGGGCGAAGCCCTCCCCGCGCTCCGTGCTTCGCACGGGGAACGCCGCTGCTGCGGCGGCTATTCGCTTGGTCGGGCGAAGCCCTCCCCGCGCTCCGTGCTTCGCACGGGGAACGCCGTTGCGGCGGCGGCTATCCGCTTGGTCGGGCGAAGCCCTCGCCGCGCTCCGTGCTTCGCACGGGGAACGCCGCTGCTGCGGCGGCTATCCGCTTGGTCGGGCGAAGCCCTCCCTGCGCTCCGTGCTTCGCACGGGGAACGCCGCTGCGGCGGCTATTCGCTGACCGCGTCCGCGTCTCCGCGCGCAAGCTGCCGGCAGTAAATCGCGAGCGGGCGGATTCACGCTTCGGAAATCACTTCAGTGATTCCTGAAGCGTGTGCCACGGCAGTACCGCGCACTTCACGCGCGCCGGCATCTTCGCCACGCCGCGCAGGGAGATTGCTTCCTCTAACTCTTCGAGCTGCGCTTCGTCCGTAACGTCGCCGCGGATCATACCGAGAAACAGCTCCGCGAGCCGTTTCGCGTCCTCCGCCGTGCGCCCGGTGAGCAGATCCGCCATCATCGACGCGGAAGCCTGCGAAATCGCGCAGCCGGAGCCTGTGAACGCCGCGTCTTTGATAACGCCGTCCTCCTCGCGGAGCCGGAGCGTAATCTCGTCCCCGCAGGACGGGTTCACGCCGCGGTGCGAGTGCGTCGCTTCTGGCATCTCGCGGCGGTTGCGCTTGTCGCGCGAATGTTCCGTGATAAGCCGGGTGTACATTTCCTCAATCGCCATAGCCCATAATCCTCCTTACTTTGGGTAACGCTTCAAGCAGCGCGTCAATATCGTCCGCGTCCGAGTAAACGCCGAGACTCGCCCGCGTCGTCGAGCGGAACGGAATTTCAAGATAATCGAGCAGCGGATGCGCGCAGTGCTTTCCGGCGCGAACCGCGATGTCCGAGTCGTTAAGTATCGTCGAAACGTCGTGCGGGTGCACGCCGTCCACAAGGAACGACACGGCGGCGTGCCGCTCATACGCGCCCGCGTCGCAGGCGATTGTCACGCCCGGGATTTTGCGGAGCCCCTCCGTAAGTTTCCGGAGCAGCGCGGCTTCGTTCGCCGCGATCGCGCCGTACCCGACTTCCTCTATGAACTTTACCGCCGCCGCGAAACCGACCGCGCCTCCGCAGTTTTGGGTGCCCGCCTCGAACTTCGACGGCAGCGGTGCGAAGTCCGTCTCCTGCTCGCGCACGTCCTCAATCATATCGCCGCCGTACATAAACGGAGGCATAGCTTCGAGCAGCTCCAGCCGGCCGTAAAGCGCGCCGATACCCATAGGACCGTACATCTTGTGCGCGGAGAACGCCGCGAAGTCAACGCCGAGCGCGCGCACGTCCACCGGCATATGCGGAACGCTCTGCGCAATGTCGCACACCGTCGCCGCGCCGACCTTTTTCGCCGCCGCGACGAGCTTTTCGACGGGATTCACGCTGCCGAGTACGTTCGTGACGTGCGCGAACGCGACGATTTTCGTGCGTCCGTCGATTTTAGAGAACTCGCCGTCCGGTATCGCGCCCGTCTCGCGGTCGATGTACAGATAGCGCAGCTCCGCAAGCTGCTTTTTGCAGACGTACTGCCAGGTCACGATGTTCGAGTGATGTTCCGTAATCGGGATAACGACGTTGTCCCCCTCGCCGAGAACCGACGGCGCGAAGCAGTAGGCGATGAGGTTCAGGGCTTCGGACGTGTTGCGGACGAAAATCGTCTCCTCCGGAAGCGCGCCGATAAATTTCGCGACGACGCTCCGCGAGCCGTCGTAAGCCGCGGTCGAACGCTGCGACATATCGTAAAGCCCGCGGTGCGGGTTCGCGGAATCGTAGCGGTAGTAGTCGTCCATCGCGCGCAGCACGGACTCGGGGCGCATACTCGTCGCGGCGGAGTCGAGATAGTGAACGCCGCCGCGCTCCAGCGCGGGAAACAGGTGTTTTAGTGACATATAAAGTGCCTTTCCGTTATCGTTTTTTGCCGAACAGGAAGTACAAAACCGCCGCGACGACGACGATCGGCAGAAGGGTCGCGAAAACCCAGAGAACCGCGCCGAAGAGCGCGCCGAGTATCGCGAGCACAACGCCCGCGCCGATGAGAAAGCCGGCGACGGCGATGAGGATTGCGAGAGGTTTCCTGATTTGCATACCGTTTGCCTTTCCGCCGAACGCGTCCGGCTGTGAGATTCTATTTTATCCGCGCCGTCAGATACTCGCGCAGGAATGCCCGCGTTTTTTCGTCCGGTACGTTTTTCAGCGACGGTTCGAGCAGTCCGGCGACGAGCAGCGTCTTCGCCTCGCGCTCGGACAGACCCCGGCTCATCAGGTAGTACAGCTTCGCCGCGTCGGGACTGCCGCAGCTCGCCGCGTGCGTCCCTTCGACGGATTCCTCGCCGCAGAGAATCAGCGGGGCGGAGCGGTTTCTCGCGCCGTCCGACAGGATAAGCGTGTTCTCGCACTCGCCGCCGACGGAGCCGGAAGACCCGCGCGCGAAGTCGATAGTGCCGCGCATAATCTTGTCGGCGGAGCCGAACAGCGCGCCCGCGGAGTTCAGCGCGCTCGACGTATGCTGTCCCAAATGCTTCGCGATATAGCTGAAATCGAGTTTGCGCTCGCCGTCCCCGAGGTAAAACACCTCCGCGTTTGACTCCGACTTGCCGCCCTCGAGCTTGAAGTGCGTCCCGGCGTAAACGTCGGCTCCGCCGAGCAGTACGCGCGTCAGCGAGACTTTCGCGCCGTTCGCGACGACGGCGGAGAAGTCGGTGAAGTGCGGCGTGGCGGCGTTCAGCGTCTGCACTTCGACGACGGAGATTTCCGCGCAGTTTTCCGCGATTACGCGCGTAAGTCCCGCGTGGAAACACGCGGTATCGTCCGCGGAGTCGTAGACGAGTACGAGCGTCGCCCTGGAGTGCGCCTCGGCGTAGACGACGTTGTTGTCAACGACCGCCGGAGCGTCCGCGGTCAGCGTGTGCCGCGCCGTAACCGGCTCCGCTACCGATTCGCCGCGCTTTACGCGGAAGCGCGCGCCGCAGTTCGCGTGAACCCTGATATACGCCGCAAGTTCCGGAGACAGCGCGGAGCGGAACTCCGCGCAGCGCAGTACGCTCTCGTGCGCGCGGAGCGTCCCCGCCGGCAGCGAGGGATTCGAGCGCGGACGCGGTCCCGGCTCCGGAAGCTCGACGATAAGCTCCGCGCCGTTCACGCCGAGCCGCCGCCAGGTCGGAACCGGCAGCGCGTTTACGTTTTTGAGTGCGGTAGGCATAGTCAGTTCCCCGTAATTTCTAAGTTAATCAGGCGGTTCATCTCGACGGCGTACTCGAGCGGCAGTTCCTTTGAAATCGGTTCCGCGAAGCCGCCGACGATCATCGCTTTCGCGTCGTTTTCCGAAAGCCCGCGGCTCATCAGATAGTATATCGCCTGCTCGGAAATGCGTCCGATTTTCGCCTCGTAACCCACATCGGCGTTCGCCGCGCGTATGTCCATAACCGGAACCGTGTCGGAGCGCGAGCGCGAGTCGAGCATCAGGCTGTCGCAGGCGACGGAAATCTTGCTGCCGGAAGCGTTTTCCGACACGGTAACGCCGCCGCGGAACGTGGACTTGCCGCCGTTTTTCGAGATAGATTTCGCCGATATGTGCGAGGTCGTGTTCGGCGCGAGATGCAGAACCTGCGCGCCGGTGTCAAGCTCCTGTCCGGCTCCGGCGAACGTGATGCCCGTGTATTCGCACCGCGCGTGTTCGCCGCGCAGAATGCTCATCGGGTACAGAAAGCTCGTGTGCGACCCGAAGCTGCCGGACACCCACTCGATTGCGCCGCCCTTTTCGACCGTCGCGCGCTTGGAGTTGAGATTGTACATATTTTTCGACCAGTTTTCGATAGTCGAATAGCGCAGCCGCGCGCCCTCCGCAACGTAAAGCTCGACGCAGCCCGCGTGCAGGTTCGCGACGTTGTACTTCGGCGCGGAGCAGCCCTCTATAAAGTGCAGGCTCGCGCCCTTGCCGAGGATTATGAGCGTATGCTCGAACTGACCCGCGCCCGCGGCGTTGAAGCGGAAATACGATTGCAGCGGAATCGGCACCTCGACTCCGTCCGGCACATAGACGAAGCTGCCGCCGGACCAGACCGCGCCGTGCAGCGCGAGAAACTTATGCTCGCTCGCGGGTAAGAGCTTCATAAAGTGTTCGCGCACCATACCGGCATATTCGCCGCGGAGCGCGGAGTCCATATCGGTGTACACAACGCCGAGTTCGGCGACCTCTTTTTTTATGCTGTGGTACACGACCTCGCTGTCGTACTGCGCGCCGACGCCGGCGAGACCCGTGCGCTCCGCCTCGGGTATGCCGAGAGCCTCGAACGTACTCTTTATCTCGTCGGGCACAGACTCCCAGTCGTGGCTCTGCCGCGCGTCGGGGCGCACATAGGTCACAATGTCGTCCATATTCAGCGCGTCGAGCGGGTAGCCCCACGCCGGCAGCTCGGTTTCCTCATAAATCTCAAGCGAGCGGAGCCGGAATTCGCGCATCCAGTCCGGGTCGTTTTTCTCGTCCGAGATTGTGCGGATAATCTCCGGCGTGAGTCCGGACTGTACCTTGAATTTCGGTGCGGCTTTGCCCTTGCGGTCGTAAACCGAGCGGGAAATCTCGGATACGCTTTTCTTTTCGCCGCTCATTCCGCCGCCTCGCCGACCGCGCCGAACCCGCCGTCCGAGATTGTGTCGATAAGCTCGCGCCCGCCGGTCAGTCCGATTTTCTTGTCGCGCAGAACGTGGACGAAATCGACCTTTATGTCTTCGACGAGCCGCTTGTTGTGCGTGATGATAAGCAGCGCGTTACCGCCGTTCCTGTAGCGGTTAATCCCCTCCGCGACGACGCGCACCGCGTCCACGTCAAGCCCGGAGTCCGCCTCGTCGAGTATCGCGAGCTTCGGCGACAGCGTCAGAAGCTGGAGTATCTCCGACTTCTTTTTCTCGCCGCCGGAGAAGCCGACGTTAAGCTCCCGGTCGGCGTACGCCTTTGAAAGCCCGAGCGATTCCATTTTCGCGTACAGCTCTTTCTGAAAGCGCATAAGCCGCGGAGTCTCGCCGGAGACGGCTCCGACCGCGCTGCGGATAAAGTTCTCGAGCGACACGCCGGGTATCTCCTCCGGGTTCTGGAACGAGAGAAATATTCCGCGCTTGGCGCGCTTGTCCGGAGGCTCCGAAACGATGTTCTCGCCGTCGAACAGAATCTTTCCGTCCGTCACCGAAAACGCGGGATTCCCCATAACCGCGGCGGCGAGCGTCGATTTTCCGGTGCCGTTGCGCCCCATAAGGACGTGGGTTTCCCCCGCGTTAATCGTGAGGTCGAGACCGTGCAGTATCAGTTTTTCGCCGACGTTTACGTTCAGCTTTTGTATTTCAAGTAGCGGCAATTTCATAACCTACCTTAATTTTTCTGTCTGTTTTTGATTTCTTTCCGGACGCTGTTCAGCAGGCGGTTCCGCCGGTCCGGCGGATTTGTGAGGAACGCCAGGTATGTTTGTTACTTCCCGCCGAGACGTATCATTTCGTCGATACACTTCCGCGCGGACGCGATAAGCTCCGGCGCGAGCGTAATCTCGACGCCGCCCGCGCCGTTCAGGCAGTGGTACAGGTCCATAAGCGTCGTCGATTTCATATTCTGGCACACGAGCTTTTTGGACAGCGCGTAAAACCGCTTGTCCGGACAGTGAAACTGCAAATGCTCCGCGATTGAAATCTCGGTGCCGATGATGAACTCGCGCCTGTCCGACTCCGCCGCGTAATTGAATATGCCCGACGTGCTTCCGACATAGTCCGCTTTCGCGACCACGTCGGGTACGCACTCCGGGTGGACGAGCACGAGCGCGTCCGGGTGCGCCGCCTTCGCCGCATCGACCTCCGCCGCCGTGACCGCTGCGTGTATCGGACAGCCGCCGGAAATCAGATGCACGTCTTTCTCCGGAAGCTGCTCCGCGACGTACGCCCCGAGGTTGCAGTCCGGCACAAAGAGAATTTCGCGCTCCGGCATCGCTTTGATTATCCTGACCGCCGACGAGCTTGTGACGCAGACGTCCGACAGCGTCTTGACCTCCGCGGTCGTGTTGATGTAGCAGACGACTTTCGCGTCCGGGTACTTCGCGACCGCGTTTTGCAGCCGCTCATACGAAAGTCCGTCCGCCATAGGGCAGCCCGCGGACTCGTTCGCGAGGTACACCGTTTTTTCCGGCGACAGCAGCTTAACGGTCTCCGCCATAAAGCGTACGCCGCACATTATCGCGGTCTGTTTCGAGTCCTCCGCCGCCGCGACGGACAGCAGATACGAGTCGCCGGTAACGTCCGCGACCTCGAGCAGTTCCTGCCCCTGATAGCTGTGCGCGAGTACGCATACGTTTTTTTCGCGTTTGAGCCGAATAATCTCGGCTTGTATCTCGGATATTGTCATATTTGACGAAGACCTTCCTTGTTTATCCGCAGATTATCCGCTCGGTCAGACAAGTCCTCCCTCGCTCCGTGCTTCGCACGGGGAACGCCGCCGCGGCGGCGGAGCCGCAGATTATCCGCAGATTATCCGCTGATTATCCGCTCGGTCGGCGAAGCCTCCCTTGCTCCGTGCTTCGCACGGGGAACGCCGCCGCGGCGGCGGAGCCGTCCCTCAAATTACTCATTGCTAATCAGCTCGGCGAAGCCGAGCGTATAACCCCGCCGCCGAGTACCAGGTCGCCGTCGTACAGTACGCAAGCCTGACCCGGGGTAATCGCACGCCGCGGTTCGCGGAACGTCACCGTAATCTCGTCCGCGCCGGTCTGCCGGGCGGTCGCGGGAGCGGGTTCCGCGCCGTAGCGTATCTTCGCCTGACAGCTAACCTCGCCGACGAGCGAGTCCGCGGCAATCAGGTTGATTCCGGTCATAACGAGCGAGCCGCCGTACAGCTCGTCCGCCGGACCGAGCGTCACGACGTTCGCCGCCGGGTCGATTGCCGCGACGTACAGCTTGCCGCCGGACGAAACGCCGAGTCCGCGCCGCTGACCTATCGTATAGTTGCGGTACCCGCGGTGCCGCCCGAGAAACGCGCCGTCCGCCGAGACGAAGTCGCCCGGTTCGGACGCTTCGCCGGTGTACAGGTCGAGAAACGCGCCGTAACCGCCGCCGGGGACGAAGCAGATGTCCTCGCTGTCGGGCTTCGCGGCGTTCGGAAGTCCGAACCGCGCCGCGATTTCGCGCACCTCCGGCTTCGTATACTCCCCGAGCGGGAATAAGGTGCGAGCGAGCTGCTCCTGCGTCAGGAAGTACAGCGCGTAGGTCTGGTCTTTCCTCGCGTCGCCGGAGCGGCGCAGCAGATACCTGCCGTTTTGCCGTTCGACGCGCGCATAGTGTCCCGTCGCGACGAAGCCGCATTTCAGGCTGTCCGCCCGCCAGAACAGCGCGCCGAATTTCAGCAGACGGTTGCACTCGATACACGGATTCGGGGTTCTGCCGCGGCAGTACTCCGCCGCGAAGTAGTCCATAACGCCGCGGCGGAACTCTTCGGCGTAATTATAAACGTAGAACGGAACGTCAATCTTCGCGGCGGCGGCTTCGGCTTCGCTCCGGTCGGCGAGACTGCAGCAGGAGCTTAGTATGTCCTCGCCGATGTCCTCGTTTTCAAAGAGCTTCATCATAACGCCGGTGACGTCGTACCCGCGCTCCGCGAGCAGCAGCGCGGCGACGGAGGAGTCCACGCCGCCGCTCATCGCCGCCAAAACCCTGCGGTCGTTGTTCACTTAGCGTTCACCACCATTTTCCGCTCGGTCGGCGGAGCCTCCCTGCGCGCTATTAACCGCTTGGTCGGCGGAGCCTCCCTGCGCTTGGTGTTCCGGCACAACGGTGTGTCGTGGTGTAAACGTGACGCGCCTGTGCCGAAACGCCGCCAAAACCCTGCGGTTGTTGTTCACTTAGAAATCAGCCGCCCATATTAGCGGGCAGAATCTCATTCCAGTAGCCGTCCGGATCCGCTATGAAATAAATGCCCATCATCGGGTTCTCGAAGCAGATTACGCCCATTTCGGCGTGCTTAGCCTTTGCGGCCGCGAGGTCGGGTACTCCGAAAGCGAGGTGAATCTCGTTGTCGCTCAGGTCGTACGGCTCTTTTCTGTCCTTGAGACAGGTGATTTCGAGCTGATGCGCGGTCGCGCCGTCGCCCATAAACACCATAGTCGCGGTGGGAATATCGAAGCGGTGCAGTTCCGTAAGCCCGAGAGCTTCCCTGTAGAACGCCACGCTCCTGTCAACGTCGAGCACGTTGATATTTGTGTGCAGAATTTTCGATTCCACTATGCAATGACCTCCTTAATTTATCAGCCGGACAGCCGGGCTAAAGACTCCCGCGCTCCGTACCCGCACACGCCGACTATTCATCAACATTATACTACTTTTTCGGGACGGTTGCAAGTCTCTTGACATATCGCTTGTTAACAATGTGTTAACTGTGCGATATTCGGAGATAACAAAAGAAAAACGAAATATATTCGGGAAAACACGAGATAAAATGGAAAAATCAGGCTGAATTACCCGATTAACCCGCATAAACCGGAAACAGCGCACTTTGATTATTCTTGACCTTGTGGTATTATACATAAGCGTTAGCACTCCGGACGCGAGAGTGCTAAAATCAAAAACTTTTTTACAGGAGGCAGCGAAATGGTACTGAAACCACTGTTTGACCGCGTGATTGTAAAGCAAATCGAAGCGGAAGAAAAAACGAAAGGCGGCATTATCCTTTCAAGTTCCGCGCAGGAAAAGCCGCAGATTTACGAGATTATCGAGGTCGGTCCCGGCGGCAAGGTTGACGGCGAGGAAGTCGAAATCGTAGTCAAAAAAGGCGACCGGGTCATCACCGGAAGCTACACCGGCACCGAAGTCAAAATCGACGGCGAAGAGTACAAAATCGTCCGCCAGTCGGACATTCTCGCGGTCGTCGAACAGTAAACAATAAATAGGAGGAAAGAGTATTATGGCTAAACAGATTATTTACGGCGAGGCGGCTCGCCGCGCTCTCGAGTCGGGCGTCAATCAGCTCGCGGACACCGTCAAGCTGACGATAGGACCCAAGGGGCGCAACGTCGTGCTCGAAAAGAAGTACGGCAGCCCGCTGATTACGAACGACGGAGTTACAATCGCAAAGGAAATCGAGCTGAAAGACCCGTTTGAGAATATGGGCGCGCAGCTCGTCCGCGAGGTTGCGTCCAAGACGAACGACGTCGCCGGCGACGGGACTACGACCGCGACGGTACTCGCGCAGGCGATGATCCGCGAGGGTATCAAGAACGTCGCCGCGGGCGCGAACCCGATGGTTATGAAGCGCGGAATCCAGAAAGCGGTTATCGCGGCTGTCGAGGCGATAAAACTGAACTCGCAGCCGGTAAGCGGTTCCAAGGACATTGCCCGCGTCGGAGCCGTGTCGTCCGGAGACGAGACTATCGGAAACCTTATCGCCGAAGCTATGGATAAAGTCACGCGCAACGGCGTTATCACGGTCGAGGAGTCCAAGACGGCGGAGACATCCACCGAGGTCGTCGAGGGTATGCAGTTCGACCGCGGCTACATCACGCCGTATATGGTAACGGACACCGACAAAATGGAAGCCGTTATGGACGAGCCGCTGATTCTCATCACCGACAAGAAAATCTCCAACATTCAGGAGATTCTGCCTGTTCTCGAACAGGTCGTGCAGGCGGGGCGCAAATTCGTAATCATCGCCGAGGACATCGAGGGCGAGGCTCTCGCGACGCTTATACTCAACAAGCTCCGCGGGACGTTCAACTGCCTGTGCGTCAAGGCTCCCGGTTTCGGAGACCGCCGCAAGGAAATGCTGCGCGACATCGCGGCTCTCACCGGCGGAGAGGTCGTCTCATCCGAACTCGGTATGGAGCTTAAGGACATAACCGTCGCGTCGCTCGGCACCGCGCGCCAGGTCAAGGCGACGAAAGACAACACCGTCATCGTGGACGGCGCGGGCGACGCGGAGGACATCAAGGCGCGTATTCACCAGATTGAGACGGAAATCGAGAACACGACGTCCGACTACGATAAAGAGAAGCTTCAGGAGCGTCTCGCGAAGCTGTCGGGCGGAGTCGCGGTTATCAAAGTCGGCGCGGCGACGGAGACCGAGATGAAGGAGAAGAAGCTCCGCATCGAGGACGCGCTCAACGCGACGCGCGCCGCCGTAGAGGAGGGTATCGTCCCGGGCGGCGGGTCGGCTTACGTCGCGGCGGCGAAAGCGGTGGAGAAGATTCTGCCGAAGTTTACCGGCGACGAGAAAACCGGAGTCGCGCTCATCGCGAAAGCCCTGACCGCGCCGGTGATTCAGATTGCGGCGAACGCCGGGCTCGAGGGCGCGGTCATACTCGACCGCATAAAGCGTCAGACGAACCCGGTGTTCGGCTTCGACGCGGCGAAAGAGGAGTACGCCGACCTCATCGCCGCCGGAATCGTAGACCCGACGAAAGTCTGCCGCTCCGCGCTCGAAAACGCCGCGTCGGTCGCGTCGATGGTGCTGACCACCGAGTCGCTCGTCGCGGATATTCCGGAGCCTCCGGCTCCCGCCGCGGCGCAGTCCGGCGGAGATATGATGTACTAAGGCGTAAGCCTTACCGTAAAGTAAAGAGCGGGGCAAAGCTGCCCCGCTCTTTCTTTACCTCTTGCCGGAAATGAATTCCGGCTTCGCTTGTTAACCGCTCGGTCGGGCAAAGCCCTCCCTGCGCTCAATATTTTTCGCCGACTGCGGTCGGCTCAAAAACGCCGCTGCCGTTCCATATGGCTCACGCTTCGGCGTTCGCTGACGGAACGTTACCCGCGGCGGCTCGCGAACACGTTCGCCCGCCCACACGGCAGCGACTGCGGTGCGGCTGCCCGGACGGGAGGCGAATTATCGCAGCGCCGCGCCGAACTTCGCGCCGACCGCCGCGAGAATATTCGCGACCGCGGCGTCGGTTTCGGCGTCGGTGAGCGTACGGCTGTCGTCGCGGAAAGACAGCGATACCGCAAGGCTCTTTTTGCCGTCAGGTACCTGACTTCCGGTGTAAACGTCGAACAGCGAGAGCGATTTCAGCAGTTTGCCGCCCGCCGCGCGAATCTCCGCGAAGAGTTCCGCGGCTTCGAGAGACGCGTCGCACACGACCGCAACGTCGCGCTCCGACGAGGGGAAGCGCGGCAACGGCGCGTACCGCGGCTCCGGAGCGCGCAGCGAGAGCAGCAGCTCCGCGTCAAGTTCCGCGCAGTAGGCGTCCGGGAGGTCGTAGTTTTTCGCGGCGTTCGGGTGAATCTGCCCGATAAACCCGATTTCCGTGCCGCCGCTGAATATCCGGGCGAAACGCCCTCCGTGAAAGCTCGGCAGCGCGCCGCCGGACGCGAAACGAACGTCCGGAGTCCTCGCCCCGCGAAGCAGTTCCTCGACCGCACCCTTAATGTCAAAGAAATCACAGCCGCCGAAAGCTCCGAGCGTGAGAATAATCCGCTCGTCCGGAAGCGAGCGGTCGTCCGCGCCCGGGACATAGATTTTCGCAAGCTCGAACAGGCGGACGCCGTCGTTTCGCGCCGAGCGGTTGTTCGCGAGCGCGCCGAGCATACTCGGAAGCGGAGTCGTCCGCATAACCGCGCGGTCTTCGCCGAGCGGGTTGAGTATCGTGACGCTGCGGTATTCCGGAGCGTCCGCCGGCATAAGAATTTTGTCGTAGTCGGACGTGCCTATGAACGAATATGTGAAAATTTCGCTGTAACCGAGCGCGAGCGCGGCGGCGGACAGCGAGTTTTCAAACCTCTGCTTTTCGCTGTACCCGCCCGCGGTCTCGGAGCCGGGGTTAAGCGTCGGCGTGATTTTATCGTAGCCGTAGAACCGCGCGACCTCCTCCGCGAGGTCGGTGTAGTGCGAAACGTCGGCGCGCCAGCTCGGCACCGTGACCGTGTCGTCCGGCGCGACGGCGAAGCCGAGTTTTATGAGCGTTTCCGCCATAAATCCGCGCGGAATATCGGTGCCGAGCAGCGCGTTTATGCGCTCCGGCTGAAGCTTAAGCGTCGCCGGGACGTACGTCCCCGCGCGCGTGTCAACCGCGCCGTCAAGCACCTCGCCCGCGCCGAGCAGTTCGACGAGCTGGCACGCGCGCAGTACCGCCGGCACGGTGTTCTCGGTATCGAGACCCTTCTCGAATCGGCTCGACGCGTCCGTGCGCATACCGAGCGCGGCGGCGGTTTTGCGTACCGAAACGCCGTCAAACGTCGCGGACTCAAACACCGCGAGCCGCGTCGCTTCGGTGATTTCACTGTTTTCGCCGCCCATAACGCCGGCTACGCCGACGGGTTTGCCGCCGTCCGCGATTACGAGCATTTCGGGCGAGAGACTGCGCTCCGTTCCGTCGAGCGTTTTCATCGTCTCGCCGGGTTTCGCCGTGCGGACGGTGATTTTCCCGCCGGCGAGACACGCGTAGTCGAACGCGTGCATCGGCTGACCGTACTCGAGCATAACGTAGTTCGTAATATCGACGATGTTGTTTATCGGGCGCACTCCGGCGGCGCGGAGACGTTCGCGCAGCCACCGGGGACTCGGCGCGATTTTTATGTTTTTCACCATTTTAGCCGTATAGCGCGGGCAAAGTTCCGGATTTGCAATCTCAACCGTAAGGCGCGACGCAATATCCCCTCCGCCGCCTCTGACCGACGGTTCCGGCAGACGAAGCTCCGTGCCGAACGCCGCCGCCGCCTCGCGCGCAAGCCCGAGTACCGACAGGCAGTCCGGGCGGTTGTTCGTAATCTCGAACTCGACTATGCTGTCGTCCGCGCCGATAAGCGGCTTAATGTCGTCGCCGGGCTTGTAACCCGCCGCGTCCTCCGGCGAGAACGCCATTATGCCGTCCTCCGTCATATACGGAAAGTCGTGCGCGTCAAGTCCCAGTTCAGAAAGGGAGCAGAGCATACCGTCAGACAGTACGCCGCGCAGTTTGCCCTTTTCGATTTTTTTGCCGCCTGGAAGCACCGATTTGTGCAGCGCGGCGGGGACAAGGTCGCCCTCGCGGACGTTCTGCGCGCCCGTGACAATCTGCACCGGCTCGGGCTGCCCCGCGTCAACCTGACAGACCCACATATGGCCGGAATCCGGATGGTGTTCGATGGAAACAACGCGCCCTACGACGACGTTGCGCACTTCCGCGCCGGGGTCGCGCGTGACCTCGACTTTGGAGCCGGAGAGCGTCATAACGTCCTCGAAATCTTTCGGGGACGCGTCGATTTTCGTGTATTCGGAAAGCCATTTGCGTGACAGTAACATATCAGTTCACCTTTATTTATACGCGTGATTATACGCTCGGTCGGACAAGTCCTCCCTCGCTCCGCGCTTCGCACGGGGAACGCCGCCGCGGCGGCGGCTTGCGTGATTATACGCTCGGTCGGACAAGTCCTCACTCGCTTCGTGCTTTGCGCGGGGAACGCCGCCGCGGCGGCGCGGCTTAGTCCGTACTCCCGTGAATTTTGTTAAACTAAACTCCGTCTTTTTGCAGCTTTTTCGCGAAAAAAGCGCGCGTCCCGCGCCCCGCACCCAACCCCGCGCGCTCAACCCTCGCGCTGTGTCAGAACTGCGACAAAAACCGCATATCGTTCTCGAAAAGCAGACGCATATCGTCGATTCCGTAGCGGAGCAGCGTCAGCCGCTCCAGACCTACGCCGAACGCGAATCCGCTGTATTCGTCCGGGTCGATACCCGCGCCCGCAAGGACTTTCGGGTGAACCATACCGCTGCCGAGAAGTTCGAGCCAGCCCTCGCCGTGGCACACGCGGCAGCCGGAACCGGAGCCGACGCTCGCGCCGTGGCAGACAAAGCACTCCACGTCCACTTCGCACGACGGCTCCGTGAACGGAAAGTGGTGCGGGCGGAATCGGGTTTTCGTATTGCCGCCGTAAAGCTTTCCGACGAGCGCGTTGAGCGTGCCCTTGAGGTCGCCGAGCGTGATTCCGTGATCGACGACAAGCCCCTCGACCTGGTGGAACATCGGCGAGTGCGTCGCGTCCACCTCGTCCTTGCGGTAGACGCGCCCGGGCGAGATTATGCGAATCGGCGGACGGTGCGCTTCCATATACCGCACCTGTACCGGCGACGTCTGACAGCGCAGGTGAACCGATTCGTCCTCGGTAATGTAGAACGTGTCGCTCCACTCGCGGACGGTGTGGTTCGGCGGAATATTAAGTTTGTCGAAGTCGTATTCCGCGTACTCTACCTCGGGTCCCTCGGCTATGCGGAAGCCCATACCGATAAAAATGTCTTTAACCTCGTCCGCGACTATGCCCATCGGGTGCCGTCTGCCGGACGCGGCGCGTCTGCCGGGCAGCGTCACGTCGAGCGTCTCCGCGAGCAGCCGCGCGGCGAGAGCCGACGCTTCCGCGGTCGATTTCGACGCGTCGAGCGCGGTCTCGATTTCCGAGCGGACAGTGTTCGCGAGCGCGCCCGCCGCCGGACGCTCCTCCGCGGAAAGTCCGCCGGTCTGCTTCAGAATCGCGGTGAGTTCGCCCTTTTTGCCAAGATAGCGCACCCGCAGAGCCTCAAGCTCCGCCGGAGACTGCGCCGCCGTGATTTCGGCGAGCGCGGCGGTTCTGATTTGCGTGAGCTTTTCTTTCATAGCCGTACCTTTCGGGGTGAAATTGTGAGTTGCCGCGCGAATTGATGTAAGCAAGAAATTATACTGCAAACGACAAGATTTGTCAACCGCATAATTGCCGCCGCCCGGCGGCAATTACAGCTCCGCGGTGTGCGAACAGTATGATATTACTATATTTTCGTCGAATAAACCACTTGCAAAGTGCGTTATCGGTGTGATATAATGCAAACTGCACAAAACTATCGCCGGAGGAGCACGTTTAGCTTGGGGAAGGTCATAGCCGTGTCGTCCGGAAAGGGCGGTACGGGCAAGACGACGACTGTCGCGGCGCTTGCGTCGTGTCTTGCCGCGCTCGGATACAGGACGCTCGCGGCGGACTTTGACGCGGGGCTTCGCAACCTCGACATCGCGCTCGGAATGACCGATTTTGCGGTCTACGACCTTGCGGACGTACTCGACGGAACGTCTCCGCTTGACGAGGTCGCGGCGGAACACCCGAAAATCCCGGGACTGTTTTTCCTGCCTGCGCCGTCGTTTTTGTCGCCGGAGGAAATCGACCCGGCGAAGCTCGAAACGGTTATCGCGCGGGCGAAAGAGTCGTTCGATTTCGTGATGCTCGACGCTCCCGCCGGAATCGGAGCGGGTTTCCTGCTCGCCGCGAGGCTTTGCGACGCGGCGATTATCGTCGCGACGGAGGACGCCGCATCGGAGCGGGACGCGTCGAAGACCGCGGAGGAACTTCGCGGCGCGGGAATCGAGGACGTCAGGCTCATCGTCAACAAAACCGGAAACTACAAACGGCAAAAGCTCGACGAGCTTGCGGACGGAATCGGCGTGCGGCTTATCGGCGCGGTGCGAAGCGACCGCGAGGTGCCGTTCGCCGCGGACGAGGAAACCGCGCTCGTACTGCACAGCGGCAAAGGCGCGGCGCGCGACTATCTCGACATTGCGCGGCGGCTGCTCGGAGAAAATATCCCGCTGAAATAACGGAAGTTTGCCGGCTGAACGGTAAATCCTAATGCCAGGCGCCCGCGGGCGTATGTGTCGGCGAAGCCGGCTCCTCAATAGTCCGCTGCGCATTGTCAATTGTTAATTATCAGGAGGTTTGCATATGAATATCGCCCTGTTAGCGCACGATAACCGCAAGGAACTGATGGTACAGTTCTGCATAGCGTACTGCGGAGTGCTTGCGCGCCACTCCGTCTGCGCCACGGCGACCACCGCCCGATTCGTGTCGGAGGCGACCGGACTGCCCGTCACGCCGTACCTCTCGCACGCGCAGGGCGGGGTTTCGCAAATATCCGCGCGAATCTCGTATAACGAGCTTGACCTTGTGCTGTTTTTCAGCGACCCGTCAACCGACGACAACGGCGACGTGAACGAAGTCGCGCGAGCCTGCGACCGCTATAACGTGCCGTTCGCGTCCAACGCGGCGACGGCGGAGGCTCTCGTTCTCGCGCTCCGTCGCGGCGACCTCGACTGGCGCGAGCTTGTCAACCCGAAGAAAAAGTAGCGGCTTTTTGCCCCGCGAATCCGATACCTGAGTTTACGCGGCAACTTATTGTTCGCCGTTTACGGGCGGCGGGACGCTTTCCGCCGCGGGCGCGGCTCGCGGAAGCGGTGCTGCGCCGAAACACTGAGCGTCGGGAGGGCTTGCCGACCGGGCTGATAACGCCGCAGAGGGCTTGTCCCGCTGCGGTTCCCCCGGCGTCCGCGCGACCGAGGCGGCGCAAACCCGCCCGGGACGGTAAATAAACCAGTAAGGTAATTGCATTTTATGGATATTATTACGCCGAGGACGCTGTCCGGCTTTGTGCAGCTTTTGCCCGCAGACCAGATGCGATTTAACGCGATGCTCGACCGCATACGCGCAACGTACGAGCTTTACGGTTTCACGCCGCTCGACACGCCGGTTATCGAATCCGCCGAAATACTGCTCGCAAAGGGCGGCGGCGAAACGGAAAAGCAGATATACAGGTTCACAAAAGGGGACGCCGACCTTGCGCTCCGCTTCGACCTGACCGTGCCGCTCGCGAAGTACGTCGCCGAGAATTACGGCAGACTGCCGTTCCCGTTCAGACGGTACCAAATCGGCAAGGTTTACCGCGGGGAGAGGGCGCAGCGCGGCAGATTCCGCGAGTTTTATCAGTGCGACGCGGACATAATCGGCGACGGTTCGCTGTCGGTAATCAACGAGGCGGAGACGGTGAGCGTGATATACGCCGCGTTTACGTCGCTCGGGCTGACCGGGTTCAGGATTCACTTCAACAACCGCAAAGTTCTGAGCGGCTTTTTCGAGTTTCTCGGTATCGCGGACAAGTCCGCCGCCGTTATGCAGACAATCGATAAGCTCGATAAAATCGGCGCGGACAAAGCGCGCGAACTGCTCGTCTCCGACGCGGGAATTCCGGCGGAGACCGCGGAAGAAATCTGCGCTTTCGTGACG
The DNA here is from genome assembly GCA_031290515.1 of Oscillospiraceae bacterium. Lineage (GTDB taxonomy): Bacteria > Bacillota > Clostridia > Oscillospirales > Oscillospiraceae > JAIRRO01. The sequence continues at coordinate 14,952 of JAITNK010000153.1, read as the reverse complement.
GCGGAGGCTCCGCTCGAACTGCTTGAACGCCTGCGCGGCAAGAATGAAACGCTTGACCTCGGCATCGCGGAGCTGAACGCGGTGGCGGCGCACCTGTCCGGCTTCGGCGTGCCGGAACAAAATTATGTCATCGACCTCAAAATCGCGCGCGGACTCGACTACTACACCGGCACCGTGTTCGAGACATTCATCGACGGACACCCGGAAATCGGCTCCGTCTGCTCCGGCGGGCGGTACGACGACCTCGCGGGTTACTATATAAAAAGGAAACTTCCGGGCGTGGGAATCTCAATCGGACTGTCGCGCCTGTTTTATGTATTGCAGGAGCAGGGTTTTATCAATCCGGAGCTTCCGTGCGCGCCGTGCGATTTGCTGATTCTGCCGATGACGGACGATTTTTCCGCCGCCGTCGGACTCGCGTCGGAGCTTCGCCGGGCGGGAATCCGCACCTCGATATACGCGGAGGACAAAAAGTTCAGGGCGAAGATGAGCTACGCGGACGGTATCGGCGTGAGGTACGCCGCGATTCTCGGCGAGGACGAGATTGCCGCCGGACAGGTCACGGTGCGCGATATGCGCTCGGGACAGCAGACGACGGCGTCCGCCGCGCTGATTGTTAAAGGTCTGCTCGCCGCGCTTGCGGCGCAGAAAGACATTCCCCCGCTGCGAGGCATATAGCGGCGGGAGGCTCCGCCGACAGAGCGGATAACAGCGCGCGTGCGCGCCCGCCGCCGCAGCGGCGTTCCCCGTGCGCGCTTGCGGGCATATAGCGGCGGGAGGCTCCGCCGACCGGGCGGATAACAGCGCGCGTGCGCGCCCCGCCGCCGCAGCGGCGTTCCCCGTGCGAAGCACGGAGCGGCGGGAGGCTCCGCCGACAGAGCGAATAACGTACATTCCCCCGCTGAAAGGTGTTTGACTATGACAGACGCGTTTACCGGTTTTACACGCACAAAATACTGCGGCGAGTTCAGAGACTCCGACGCGGGTTCCGCCGCGGCGGTCTGCGGCTGGGTACAGCGGCGGCGCGACCTCGGCGGACTGATTTTTATAGACCTGCGAGACCGCGGGGGAGTTTTACAGCTCGCGTTCGACGACGGCACGGCGCGGGACGTATTTGAAAAGGCGCAGTCGCTCCGGAGCGAGTTCGTCGTCGCGGCGCGCGGCAAAATCCGCGAACGCAGCGCGAAGAACGCGGAAATCCCGACCGGCTCCGTCGAGCTTGAGGTTGCGGAGCTATACGTTTTCGCGGAGTCGGAAACGCCGCCGTTCGAGGTCGCGGAGGACAGCGGAGTCAACGACGCGTTGCGGCTTAAGTACCGATGGCTCGACCTGCGCCGTCCGGATATGCAGCGCAATCTGATTCTGCGGCACAGGGTCGCGAAAATAACGCGCGACTTCTTCGACGAAAACGGCTTCCTCGAAATCGAAACGCCGTATCTGACGAAGTCCACGCCGGAGGGCGCGCGCGATTATCTCGTACCGAGCCGCGTGCATCCCGGAGAGTTTTACGCGCTGCCGCAAAGCCCGCAGCAGTATAAACAGCTGCTTATGCTCGCCGGGCTTGACAGATATTTTCAAATCGCGCGGTGCTTCCGCGACGAGGATTTGCGCGCCGACCGTCAGCCCGAGTTCACGCAGATTGACGTCGAGATGAGCTTCGTCACCGAGGAGGACGTTATCGCGCTTAACGAACGGTTTTTGGAGCGCGTATTCCGCGAGGTGCTCGGAGAAGAGCTTGCGCTTCCGCTGCCGCGCATAACCTACCGCGAGGCGATGGATAAATACGGCTCGGACAAGCCGGATCTGCGCTTCGGACTCGAGTTCCGCGACATTACCGACATAGCGAAAACGTGCGGTTTCAAGGTGTTCGCGGACGCGGCGGCGACCGGCGCGGTGAAGCTCATTTCGATTCCCGGCTCCGCCGACAAGCTGACGCGCAAGCAGGTTGACAGTCTCGCGGAGTATGCGAAAACGGTCGGCGCGAAAGGTCTCGCCTGGACGCGCGTTACCGGCGACGGCGCGTCGTCAAGCTACTCGAAGTTCCTGACGGACGCGGAAAACGCGCTGATTTTAAGACGCGCGGAAGCCGTGGAAAACTCCGTCGTGCTTATTGTCGCCGACGCGTCCGAAAAAGCCTGCGCGACCGCGCTCGGCGCGGTGCGGTGCGAGGCGGCGAGACGGCTCGGACTCGTCAAACCGTCCGACCGCGCGCTGCTCTGGGTCACGGAGTTTCCGATGTTCGAGTATTCGGAGGAGGAAGACCGTTACGTCGCGACGCACCACCCGTTCACCGCGCCGCTCGGCGGGGACGCGGACAAGCTTGAGTCCGACAAGGCTTCCTGCCGCGCGAAAGCCTACGACATAGTGATGAACGGCGTGGAACTTGGCGGCGGTTCGATACGAATCAGCGACCCGGAGACGCAGTCCGCGGCGTTCCGCGCGCTCGGCTTCACGGAGGAAGCCGCGAACGGGCAGTTCGGACACCTGATAAACGCGTTCAGATTCGGCGCGCCGCCGCACGGCGGAATCGCCTACGGACTTGACCGGCTCGTTATGCTCCTTGCGGGAGCCGACAGTATACGCGACGTTATCGCGTTCCCGAAAGTACAGAACGCGTCAGAGCTTATGCTCGGCTCGCCGTCCGCCGTTGACGAGAAGCAGTTGAGCGAGCTGGGAATTAGGGTATAACCCGGCTGTTTCGGCGAAGCGCGGGAGGATTTATTCCGACCGTGCGGCGGACAACGAGCCGCCGCCGCAGCGGCGTTCTCCGTGCGAAGCACGGAGCGCGGGCGGATTTATTCCGACCGGGCGGCAGATAACGCGGCGGACAGCCGCTTAATTTCGCAGATACTGGCAATACTTACAGATATAAAACTGTACCGGGGTTGAATATTATTACTGTAAAAAAACACGAGAACGCCGCGCCGCGGCAGATGGCTCTGCCGCGGATTGAGACCGCGGCGGAAACCGGGCTTACCGGCGCGCAGGCGGACGAGCGGACGAGAGCGGGATACGCCAACACGCCGCCGTCGCCGCCGGAGAAAACGACGCGCGGGATAATCGCGGACAACGTTTTCACATACTTCAACCTGATATTTATCGTACTCGGAATCGCCGTCGCCGCCGTCGGCGAGTACCGCGACCTGACCTTTGTGCCGGTCATATTATTCAATACGCTTATCGGTATAGTGCAGGAACTTCGCTCCCGCGCGGAGCTTCGCAAAATGCGCTTCGTCACCGAGAGCCGCGCCGTCGTTATACGCGGCGGGCGCGAGGTCGAAACTACGCCGGACAAGACCGTGCTCGACGACGTAGCCGTGCTGCAAAAGGGCTGTCAGATATACGCGGACGCGCTTGTCCTCGGCGGGGAGTGCCGCGTTAACGAAGCCCTCGTCACCGGGGAAGCCGATGAAATCGAGAAAAAAGCGGGCGACGAACTGCTGTCCGGCAGCTTTATAGTGAGCGGCGGAGTCCGCGCGCGGCTTGTGCGCGTCGGGCGGGACTCGTTCGTCGCGCGGCTTATGACGGAGGCGAAAAAGCCCGGGCACAAAATGCGGAGCGAGATGATGTTCGCGCTGACCCGGTTCGTGCGGACAATCGGCATAGTGATAATCCCGTTCGGCGCGGTGATGATGTACGAAGGGCTGAAACCGCTCGGAAACGACCTGCCCGAAGCCGTTACGACGACGACCGCCGCGCTTATCGGTATGATACCCGAGGGACTGTATCTGCTCGTGTCCGTCGCGCTGACGGTGAGCGTAATGCGGCTCGCGAAGAAGCGCACGCTCGTACACGAAATGCGCTGCATAGAGACGCTCGCGCGGGTGGACACGCTCTGCGTCGATAAGACCGGCACGATTACGGAGCCGGAGATGAACGTGCGCGGAGTAGTTCCGCTCGCGGACGGCGTTACGCCGGAGTCCGTCGCGCAGACTCTCGCCGACTATCTCGGCGGCGCGGAGGAGAACGAGACAATCGCCGCGATGAAAAGCGCGTTCAGCCTGCCGCCGCGAAGCCGCGCGGTCTCGCGGCTCGAGTTTTCGTCCGCGAATAAGTACGCCGGCGCGGAGTTCCCCGGCGGCAGGCGGTACCTGTTCGGAGCACCGGACAAAATGGTGCGCGCGGGTACGCCCGAGTGCGAAAAGGCGCGGAGTTACTCCGAAGAAGGCTACCGCGTGCTTATGCTCGCGGAGTGCGGCTGTCCGCTCGACGCGCCGGACCCGTGCGCGGAAGCGGTTCCCGTCGCGCTTGTCCTGCTGACGAACAAAATCCGCGAGAGCGCGGTTCCGGCGTTTAAGTACTTCGCGGAGCAGGGCGTTTCAATCCGCGTCATCTCCGGCGATAACCCGGTCACTGTCTCGCGCATCGCGCAGGACGCGGGAATCGCGGACGCGGAGCGGTATATCGACGCATCGACGCTTACGACGCAGCGCAATATCAGAAAAGCCGCGGGCGAGTATATCGTGTTCGGGCGCGTGACTCCCGATATGAAGCGCAAGCTGATCCGCGCGATGAAAGCGGACGGGCACACCGTCGCGATGACCGGGGACGGCGTCAACGACGTACTCGCGCTCAAGGACGCGGACGTCGGAATCGCGATGGCGTCGGGGAGCGAGGCGGCGAGCCAGGTCGCTCAGCTCGTGCTGCTCGACTCCGACTTCGGCGCAATGCCGGACGTTGTGCGCGAGGGGCGGCGCGTCATAAACAACATTGAGAGGTCAAGCTCGCTGTATCTGATGAAGAACATATTTTCGTTCACCGTCGCGCTGCTCGCGATGATACTCGTCGAGCCGTTCCCGCTGAAACCGTCGCAGCTGACGCTGTTCAACGTCGCGTTTATCGGAATCCCGTCGTTTTTCCTCGCGCTCGAGCCGAATCACGCGAGAGTGCGGGGACGGTTCATCGTCAACGTACTGCTCTCCGCCGCGCCCGCGGGAATCGCGGTGTTCGCCGCGTGGTTTATCATACGCTGGCTCGGCGCGGCGCAGGGCTTCCCGGAGGACGCGACGAGCGTTATGAACTCGTACGTCATCTCCGCGGTGGGGCTTCTGCTGCTTATCAAAATATCGAGACCGTTCAACGCGCTGCGCGTCGCGCTGATTATCGGAATGCCCGCGCTGTTCGTCGCCGCGGCTCTGATTATACCCGAATTTTTCGGAATCGTGCCGCTCTCGGCGCGGCAGACGCTGATAACAATCGGCGTGGGCGCGGCGGCGGCGGTCGTTATGACCGGACTCAGCATTATCGCGGAGCGTCTCCGCCGCGGTCATTTCGAGCGCACGGAGCTTCGCGGCGCGAGGAAACCCCGCTTCGCTGAAAAGACAGTGTAATATTTATTTCGGAGGTAATTACTATGAACCGGATACTTTACAACATTCCGCTGACGGGCGACGACGACCAGAAGCTGTACATTATCCTGCTGTGCGTCGCAGTCGCGGGCATCGCCGCGCTCACGGTTTATCTGCTGCGAAGAAAAAAGTAAAATTTACTGTTGACAAACCGCGCGAGGCGTGATATACTCCGACGAACCTAATATTTCAAAGGCTGTGACGAAGACGGTCGAATCGAAGTTTTTCAGAGAGTCGGGGGAAGCGGCAAAGTCCGCGCGGTGCGACCCGATATGCGAAGATTCAAAGACTATCCCTTCCGAGCCGGAGCGGCGAAAGAATCGCGGGCGCGTCCGCGCCTTGAGTAGCTTCTCCCGGGTGTTCCCGTTACAGGACAGGGGTTGGTTTGACCCCGTAAGAGGCGTACGTTCTTCGGAGCGGCGCAATTTGAGTGGTACCGCGGACTTATGTTCGTCTCAAAGAGTTATCTTTGGGGCGTTTTTTATTTGCCGTTCGGGCGCGCCCCGACCCGTTTCGCGGGTACGCGGCTGCGGAAGCGCACCCGGACCGCAGTCAGTGCTGCGGAGAGTCGCCGCAGACGGCGGCGAAAAAATAAGCGAAGGCCGGATTCATTCCGACCGAGCGACAAAAAAAGGAGAACAACAACAAATGCCGAATACAACCCAGTCCCTCGCCGACGTGGCGGCGCGGCTCCGGGAGCTGCGCGAAATCGCGGGACTTTCCGTAGAGGAAGCCGCGCGCGAAACCGAGTTTTCCGCCGAGGAATACGCCGCGTACGAATCCGGTGCGGCGAACCTGCCGTATTCCTACATTCTCAAATGCTCCGCGCTGTTCAACGTCGGGCTGTCCGACATTCTCGAGGGAACGAGTACCGCGCGCCTGACGATGTATCAGCTCACCAGGGCGGGCGACGGACGCGTCACCGCGAGCGAGGGCGGACACGACATCCGCGACCTCGCGCCGCTTTTCAAGGACAAGGTCGGACGTCCGTACATTGTCCGCTACGCGTACGACGAGAAGCTGCAGTCCGAACCCGTCGAGCTTGACACGCACGAGGGTCACGAGTTCGACTATGTGCTGTCCGGTTCGCTCCGCGTCCAAATCGGCGGACATACCGAAACGCTCGTCGCCGGCGACTCGATTTACTACAACTCCGGACACCCGCACGGTATGATCGCCGTCGGCGGCACGGAGTGCGTGTTCGTCGCGGTCGTGCTTCCGGCGAAGACGGAGGAGGAGCCGGCAGCCGAAATCGTCGAGCCGCTGCGCGTCAACCGCGCGCTGATGTATGAAAAATTCGTCGAGGTCGAGGAAAACGAACACGGCTCGCCGCTCTCGATTCGATTCAAAAACGCCGAAAACTTCAATTTCGCGTTCGACATAGTGGACGCGCTCGCGGAGAAAAGCCCCGACAAGCTCGCTATGCTGTGGCTCGACCGCGACCGCGGCGAAAAGCGGTTCACCTTCGCCGATATGTCGCGTATGTCGTCCCGCGCGGCGAACTATCTCGAGTCGCTCGGCGTAGCCCGCGGCGACCGGGTAATGCTCGTGCTGAAACGCAACTGGCAGTTCTGGATTTCCGTTCTCGCGCTGCACAAGATCGGCGCGGTTATGATTCCGGCTCCCGACCAGCTGCTCGAACACGACTTCGATTACCGATTTGAAGCCGGAAGCGTAGACGCGATCATTACGACGAAGCAGTCCGGCGCGTACCTCGAGGCGGAGAAGTCGCTCGTCAGGTACCCGGGCGTCCGCGTCCGCGTTATGGTCAACGGCACGGCGGACGGCTGGCGCGACTTCGACGGCGAATATGAAAAATTCCGCAGCGTCTATACCCGCACGGAAGCCTCGGTCGGCGGCGACGGCGAGTGCCTTATGTTCTTCTCGTCCGGCACGACCGGCTATCCGAAGCTCGTGACGCACAGCCACAAGTACCCGCTCGGACACCTCGCAACTGCGAAATACTGGCACAACGTCGATCCCGACGGAATCCACTTCACAATTTCCGACACCGGCTGGGGCAAAGCGTTGTGGGGCAAAATCTACGGTCAGTGGATGTGCGAGGGCGCGGTGTTCACATACGATTTCGACCGATTCGACTCCGCGGAGGTGCTTCCGCTGTTCGCGAAGTACGGTATAACGACGTTCTGCGCGCCGCCGACTATCTTCCGTTTCCTAATCCGCGAGGACTTGTCGAAATACGACCTGTCGAGTATCAAGCACGCGACGACGGCGGGAGAGGCGTTGAACCCCGAGGTGTTCAACAAGTTCAAAGAGGCGACCGGGCTTTCGCTTATGGAGGGCTTCGGGCAGACGGAGACGACGCTGCTTATCGGCAACTTCGTCGGCACCACGCCGCGTATCGGCAGTATGGGCGCGGCGAACCCGGCTTACGACCTCGACGTCGTGGACGAGAACGGGAACAGTCTCCCCGCGGGAGAGACCGGCGAAATCGTAGTCCGCGTCGAAAAAGGTACGCCCGCCGGACTTTTCCTCGGATACTACGGGCGCGAGGACAAGAACGCCGAAGCTTGGACCGGCGGATTTTACCACACCGGAGACACGGCTTGGCGCGACGAGGAGGGTTACTTCTGGTACGTCGGGCGCGTGGACGACGTTATCAAGTCTTCCGGCTACCGTATCGGACCGTTTGAAATCGAGAGCGTCATAATGGAGCTTCCGTACGTCCTCGAATGCGGAGTGTCCGCCGTGCCGGACGAAATCCGCGGTCAGGTGGTCAAGGCGAGCGTCGTCCTCGTCAAGGGCAGAGAGCCGTCCGACGAGCTTGCGAAAGAGATTCAGAACTACGTCAAAACGCACACCGCGCCGTACAAGTACCCGCGCGTGGTGGTCTTCCGCGACGAGCTGCCTAAGACGATAAACGGAAAAGTGCAGCGCAACAAGCTGTAGACCGCGGGGAACGCGCCTGCGGGCGCGGAGCCGGTTATTTGCCGCTGGTCGGGCAATCGGGGTCCCCGCGAAGTCCGCAGACTTTGCGGGGTGAGAAAGCCCTCCCGTCGCTCCGTGCTCACTGCGTTCGCACAGGGAACGCGCCTGCGGGCGCGGAGCAGTCGCAGACGGCTGATTATACAATATATTGTGGGGTATACTATGGAAAAATGGCAAAAACTATGCTTAATTTCGGAGCTTAGCATACAAAAAACGCTTGATTGCGGGCAATGCTTCAGGTGGGAAGAGACAGACGGGGTATGGCGAGGCGCGGCGTTCGGGAGGACGCTGCGCCTCGCCGAGCGCGGAGACACGGTCGAGACCGACGCGCCGGAAGCCGACCTGCCGCTCTGGCGCGAGTACTTCGACCTCGGCACCGGCTATGCCGAGATTGCGAAACGGGTCGCGTCCGGTGAGTTTATGACCGCGGCTGCCGAGTTTTCCGCCGGACTTCGCATACTGCGTCAGGAACCGTGGGAAGCGCTCTGCTCGTTTATCGTGTCGCAGTGCAACAACATTCCGCGGATTAAAAAGATAATCGCGGAGCTTTGCCGGCTGTTCGGCGACCCGCTCGGCGGCGGTATGTACGCGTTTCCGGCGGCGCGGACGCTCGCAGGGCTGTCCGAAGCCGACCTCGCGCCGCTGCGCTCCGGATACCGCGCGAAGTACATTATCGAAGCCGCGAAAGCCGCCGCGGACGGCGGTCTCGACCTCGACGCTCTGCGCGAAGCCGACTGCGGCGACGCGCTGCGGGAGCTTATGCGGCTTCCGGGAGTCGGTCTGAAAGTAGCGTCGTGCGCCGCGCTGTTCGGACTGCGGCAGTATGACGCGTTCCCGGTGGACACCTGGGTGAAAAAGGCTCTGCGCGAGTACTTTCCGCCGGACTTCGACCACAGGGTATTCTCGCCGTGGGCGGGCGTCGCACAACAGTATATGTTCTATTACATACGGCACTTGCAATCCAAAAATTAGCCGTTTAGCGGAGGCTCTCGCGGCGCATACTATGACTGCGCTGACGCGCGAAAGAAGGAGAGCCGCTTTCAATGAGTGATTTTTTAACAAGGGCTCCGGATCAGGACGATCCGACGAAAAGCTATATCGTGAACGCCGCGCTCGGGTTAAGTCCGCAGATTCCCGTGAATCCCGGACTCGGAGAAACGCCGTACAAGGCGGTTGACTTCACACCGCTCGGGATTACGCCGAACGACAGAATGTTCAACCAGCTGAAGCACAATATTTACGGCGCGTTCGACCTCACGGGCGCGAATCTCGGAATTGCCAGCTCCGCCGATATGACGGGGGCGGTTCCCGCCGCGAACGGCGTGCGAAACGCCGCGTTCGACAACAGCCTTTCCGCGTGGAACGCCTACGCCGGCAGCGTGTACAATCCGTTTGTCACGCCCGGAGGCGACGGTGCGGGCGGCACGGTATAGCGAAAACGTAAAGCAACTGCGCGGTCATATGACCGCGCAGTTGCTTTGCCGGCACTCCCGGCGGCAGGTATTCCGGCGCAGGCGCGTCTCACGGAAACGGCGTTGCGGCGAAATATTGAGCGACGGCGGGGCTTTGCCCGACCGAGCGGAATAACCGCTATTTCAGGAACTTTTCGAGCAAACCCTGCCCGCCGTTGAAGTTTTTGAACAGCGGTACGAATACGAGCGCGACGATTGTCATCAGCTTGATGAGTATGTTAATCGACGGTCCCGACGTGTCCTTGAACGGGTCGCCGACCGTGTCGCCTACGACGGCGGCTTTGTGAGTCTCGGTGCCTTTTTTGCCCGAAGCCTCAATGTGCTTCTTCGCGTTGTCCCACGCGCCGCCCGCGTTCGACATCGTAATCGCGAGCAGTACGCCCGCGACGAGCGCGCCCGCGAGCATTCCGCCGAGCGCGGAGTTGCCGAGTATGAGTCCGACCGCGAGGGGCGACAGCACCGCGAGTACCGCGGGCGCAATCATCTCTTTGAGGGCGGCGCGAGTGGAAATATCGACGCAGCGCGCGTAGTCCGGCTTCGAGGTGCCCGCCATAATGCCCTTGTCCTCACGGAACTGACGGCGCACTTCCTCAATCATCTGGAACGCCGCCTTGCCGACGGAGCGCATAGTCTGCGCGCTGAACAGGAACGGCAGCATTCCGCCGATAAGCAGTCCGATAACGACGGCGGGGTTCAGAATATTGATGCCGATTTTCGCGAGACCGGAGACTTCCGCGAAGCTCACGAACAGCGCGAGTGCGGTAAGCGCGGCGGAGCCGATAGCGAAGCCCTTGCCGATTGCGGCGGTGGTGTTGCCCACGGAGTCGAGCTTGTCCGTAATCTCGCGGACGGACTCCGGAAGCTCCGCCATTTCGGCGATACCTCCGGCGTTGTCGGAGACGGGACCGTACGCGTCAACCGCGACGACGATACCGGTCGTCGAGAGCATACCGACGGCGGCGAGCGCGATTCCGTAGATTCCCGCCTGCCAGTACGCGATAAACACGCCGAAGCCGATAAGCAGAATCGGAAGCACCGTACTCGCCATACCGACGGCGAAACCGTCGATTATCGCGGTCGCGGGACCGGTTTCCGCCTGCTTTGCGATTCCCCTGACGTGCTTGTATTCGGCGGAGGTGTACACCTCCGTAATCATTCCGATAGCAACGCCGACGATAAGTCCCGCGGCAATCGCGATTGCGGCGGAGTACGTTCCGAAAATCAGCTTGCTGAGTACGGCGGAGGCGACGAGTACGATTGCGGAGGAAACATACGTTCCGGCGTTCAGCGCGGCTGCGGGGTTCTTTGTGTTTTTGCCGCCGACGAGGAACACGGAGAGAATCGACGCGAGTATGCCGATTCCCGCGAGTATCAGCGGGAACACCGCGGCGTCCGTGCGGAGCGTTGACTTCGCGATATTTCCGGCGGCCGCGATTTTGTCGGCGGAGAAAATCTTGTCCGCGAACATAGCGACGGAGCCTGCCGCGAGTATGACCGCCGCGATAATCGAGCCGACGTACGACTCAAAGAGGTCGGAGCCCATTCCGGCGACGTCGCCCACGTTGTCGCCGACGTTGTCGGCGATGACGGCGGGGTTGCGCGGGTCGTCTTCCGGGATTCCGGCTTCGACCTTGCCGACAAGGTCGGCTCCAACGTCCGCCGCCTTGGTGTAGATACCGCCGCCGACCCGTCCGAACAGCGCAATCGACGACGCGCCGAGCGAGAAGCCGGTAAGTACGCTCGCGTTATCGATTCCGAGAAAGTGGAGCAGGATACCGATTCCGAGCGCGCCGAAACCGACGACGCAGAGTCCCATAACCGCGCCGCCGCGGAACGCGACTTTGAGGGCTTGTCCGATGCCGCCTTTTTGCGCGGCGGCGGCTGTGCGGACGTTCGACTTCGTCGCCGTACTCATTCCGCAGAAGCCCGCGAGGATTGAGAACACGGCTCCGACGAGGAACGCGACTCCGGTGAGCCACGTCGTCGCGAGGCTCACGACGAAGAACAAAAGTACCGCGAAGATCGCGATTATGCGATACTCGCGGAAGAGAAACGCCATCGCGCCCTCACGGATATAGGATGCGATTTCTTTCATACGGTCGGTTCCCGCGTCGCGCTTGCCGATCCAGACGTAGACGAGCGCGGCGACGGCGAGGCTCAACGCGCCGACTGCCGCAATTACGGGTATCAGTTTTTCCACGGTTCTCAGCACTCCTTTTTATTATATGTATATGTGGTTCGGCGCGGCACCGGAGGGCATAAAGCTCCCGGGCATAAAAATAACGCCGCCGCGCTTCTTCACGCGGAACAGCGGACGGCGGCATACCGAAAGGCTCCCGCGCCGTCACTCAGTTATTATAACTGATACGCAAAAAAAGTCAACAAAGCAAACGCGTCGTATTTTGTGGATTCAAGCGGAGTTTTTGTAAATTTGTTGCGCTCCCGCAGCAATTCCGCGGGAATGAAAAATTCAGTTGACAATCAGCCGCGCGGCGTGTATAATATCTCACAATCGGGTTCCGGTTTGAGGGCGGCCGCGCGTGTGCGGAGTAAGTGAATACGCTGGTGTAGCTCAGTCGGTAGAGCTGCTGATTCGTAATCAGCAGGTCGGGAGTTCGAGTCTCCCCACCAGCTCCAAATACGCGCCGCGTAAGCGCGGCGGTAACGAATACGATAACGAATAATTTGCGGAGGCGTTTCTGTGGCGGACTACAAAGCTATGTATTTCCATTTAGCCGGGCAAATGTCGATTGCCGTCGAAGCGTTAGAGGGGCTTGTTGCGATTACGGAAAAACTCAAAAAAGCGCAGCAGGTCACGGAAGATATGTTTATTGAAAGCGACGACGAGGATTCATACGACAATCCGGAAGAAACGACCTTATAAGCGCGTCTGCGTTCCGGTGCGGCGGAGCTTGAAAACGGCGGGCTGCGCCTGATGTACGCGAACGAACCGATTGCGGGGTTCGCGGTACCGTGCGCGGTTGCGGGCGCGGACCGCCGGAGCGTCGCACGGCTGCCGCGGGACGTGTAAACCGCGGGAAAACATCCAAAGAATTTACAAAATCGAACAAATTTTACAAACTTTTACTGCAAAAACTGACAACGATTATTATAGAACCCGCCTTGACAGGGCGGGTTCTTTCTGTTACACTTTTGTTACAGCAAGACACAAACTAAATAAATTCAGCAATCAGGAGGTGCAGGGCTCGGCTGCGGAAGCGGCAGGGAACTGTGCAGGGTCGTCCGGCGCGCATACGGCGCGCGGGCGGCGAGGAAAGCCGGAACGGGACGTTCGCGAAAGCGGACGCGCCGGAACGGCATATGCAGGAGCGTGACGCGTAAACCAGAGAAGCGGCACTTTTCCTACTGTAAGCGGTATGTTCCGCGCGTTGCGGGTACATACGTCTTTACTTCAAGACGATCAAAAGTCGGTCATTCGCGTTTGAAGCGCGGAGAAGGCACGGAGTAAGGGTTCGCGGCGAAAGCCGCGCGTGAGCTCAGGAGACCTACTTGAGTTGCGGCATAGTCCGCGGGGCGTTACTGCCCCTGCGCTTATTGCGCTTGCGCGGACTGCCGGGCATCCAAGACATCAACCTCCGAATTACGCTTATGCGTTATCCGGGGGTTTTTTGTTCGCAAACAAATAATATTTCGAGGGGTACACTTAATGAAAAGGCAAAGAACAAGACTCAGACAGACGATGGCGTTCGCGCTTGCCGCGGCGTTACTGCTGACGCTGCTCGCGCCGGCGGCACTCGCCGCCGAAGACGCGTTCGAGCCGGCAGACGGCTACGCCGGCGGCTACGCTGCGGAGTCGCCGGACGAGAGCGAACCGGACGCAGACCCGCAAGAACCGGAGAACCCGCAAGAACCGGAGAACCCGGAAATACCGGACGAAGACGCGGCTCTGTCCGCGGAAGCGTTCGCTTCCGCGTCTCTCGAAGCGTTCGGCGGCGAGGGTACGGCGGAAAGCCCGTACCTCATAACGTCGAAAGCCGACCTGGCTGAGATGCGGGACGCGGTCAACGGCGGCGAGAGTTACGCGGGCAAGTACTTCCTCGTCACCGCGGACATAGACCTAAACCCGGGCGGCGGTACCGAGGAGTGGATTCCGATCGGAAACCTGAACGGCGGAGTGATTGCCGCCGCCGCGTCGGGGAAAGCGTTCTCCGGCGTGTTTGACGGCGGAGGGTTCGAGATTCGCAACCTGCGAATCACCACCGGCGGACGCGGTCACGCGCTGTTCGGACTCATCAGCGGCGCGGCGGTTAAGAACCTCACCGTGCGCGGCAGCGTCGCCGGGAACGACGGCAGCGCGGCGTACATAAGCGGTATCGTATCCGCGGCGGCGGGCGGCGCGGGCGGAACGCTGATTGATAACTGCGTCAGTTATGTGTCGGTTACGACGACCGCAAGCTACGGCGAAATGAGCGGCGGTATCCTCGGCTGCGGCTCCGGCGACGTTACGGTGTCGCGCTGTATAAACTACGGCTCGGTTATCGTCGCCAACAACTCATATCACATCGGCGGAGTCGTCGGCAGGTTTGAGAGCGGCGGCACAATAGAAGCCTGCGTCAACCGCGGCGAGGTCACGGGCGGTACGGCGACAAACTCCGGAAGTATCCTCGGAAGCTCCGGAGCCGCGGCGGCGACGACAATCAGTCACTCGTACAACACCGGGACGGGCGGCACCGCCGCGATAATTACCGGAACGGGAGCCGCGGCGGTGCAAAAGGGCAACGTCGCCAACGCGGCAGGTATGTCCGCCGCGGAACTCGCATTCCGGCTTAACGACGGCGGCGCGGACGGCGTGTGGGCAGTATCGGACGGCGGCGCGGTCTGGGCGGACGAAGCGAACCCCGCGCCGTACGGCGTTGTAATCATCATAACCGGCGAGGACGCCGAGAACACCGGCAAGCTCTTTTACGCGGCGGACGGCGCGGAGGTCGCGAAGATTGCCGCGCTCAGCGGCGCGCTCAGCGCGTCGTATCAGGCGTATCCGGGAACCGCGCTGATTTACAAGGCGGACGACGGCTACGCGTTCGGCATTTTCGACATTACCGGCGTTACGCCGGAGAGCAGCCTTGCGAAGTCCTCCGCGTTCACGCAGCCGCACGGCAGAGTGAACATCACGGTCGAGTTCACCGAGGCTTCGGACGCGCCGGAGGGTACGCTGTTTGACA
>JAITNK010000104.1 GCA_031290515.1 Oscillospiraceae bacterium | reverse complement strand
GAGGACGTTGACCTCGCCGTCCGCGCCGCTAACGCCGCGCAGGACGTGTGGCGGAACACCTACGTCGGCAAGCGGGCGGAAATTCTCATTCGCGTGTCGCAGCTGATCGCCGGGCATTTCGACGAACTTGTCGCGCTCGAAACCGCGCAGTACGGCGGACCAGTGATGAAAACGAGCCGCTTCGACATTCCCGCTGCAATAGGCGAGTTTGAGCTTATGGCGGGGCTCGGCAGGTCGCACACAGGACTCACGATTTCGGCGAACCCGTCCGCGCGGGTTATGACGTTCCGCGAGCCGCTCGGCACCGTCGGACTCATCACGCCGTGGAACTTTCCGCTTGTTACCGCGGTATCAAAGCTCGCGCCCGCGCTTATCTGCGGCAACACGGTCGTGCTGAAGCCCGCGTCGTGCGCGCCGCTGACGGTGCTGAAAATGGCGGAATACTGCGCCGAAGCCGGGTTCCCGGACGGCGTCGTGAACATTCTGACGGGTCCGGGCAGCGAGGTCGGCGAAGCTATGGTGACGCACCCGGGCATCGCGAAAATCAACTTCACCGGCGATTCCGAGGTCGGCAAGCGCATAATGTCGCTCGCCGCGCCGCTCGTAAAGCCGGTCGCGTCTGAACTCGGCGGCAAAAACGCGTTCGTCGTCCTCGACGACGCGGAGCTTGACGCGGCGGTCGAGTGCGCCGCTTACGCGAGCTTTTTCAACTCCGGACAGAACTGCGGCAGTCCGTCGCGCTTCTACGTTCACGAGTCGGTCTACGACGAGTTCACCGCGAAATTCGTTGCCGCCGCCGACAAAATTACGGTCGGCGACCCGAGCGACCCGCGAACGATGATGGGTCCGCTCGCCTACGCAAAGTGCCGCGAAACCGCCGAAAAGTTCGTCGCGGACGCAATCTCCGGCGGCGCGAAAGCGCTGCTGCGCCGCGAACTTCCGGCGGAGCTTGAGCGCGGCGCGTACGTTATGCCGACGATACTCGAGTTCGCGGACAACTCCGCGCCGTTTATGCGGGAAGAGATTTTCGCGCCGTGCGTCGGAATCGTCAGGGTGCGCTCCGACTCTGAAGCCGCCGCGCTCGTCAATGACTGCAAATACGGACTTTGCGCGTCCGTGTGGAGCCGCGACTTCCGCCGCGCTATGCTGCTGACCGAAAAGCTGCGCGTCGGCACCGCGTGGGTCAACCAGCATCTCGAAATCGTGCCGGAAACGCCGTGGGGCGGACAGAAAGAGTCCGGCTGGACAAAAGAAAACAGTGTACTCGTCCTCGACGAGTACACCTATCACAAGCACCTCTGGCTCAATATGGACGAAAAGCCGCACACGTTCTGGGAGGCTCAGCTCGCGGATTAGACGCGGGGATGCGCAACTCCTGCTGTCGGAGAGCCGACACAGTCGGCTCCGCCGCCGCCGCGGCGTTCCCCTAAAGCGACGGGAGGACTTTGCCCGACCGAGCGAATAAACAAAAAAGCTGCAAAAAAGCGAAACTTAACATAGTAAAGATTAACATAGCGGTAGTTTTAGTAAATATATTTAATGAGGTAACTTATGCTTTCACAATGGTCTGCGCCGAACCCGTTGCTTTTCGGCTCGGGGAAGTGCGCCGAAACGGGTGCGGAGCTTGCGAAACTCGGGTGCAAACGCGCGCTCGTCATCTACGACAAGGGCGTCGAGTCCGCCGGAATCGCGGCGAAAATCATCGCCGCAATCGAGAGCGCGGGAATTGAAGCCGTGCGCTTTTCCGACGTGCAGGCAGACCCGCCGGACTGGTCTGCCGAAGCCGCCGGCGCGCTCGGCGTGCGCGAAAAAGTTGACTGCGTCGTCGGAGTCGGCGGCGGCTCGTCGCTCGACACGGCGAAAGCTGC
This sequence comes from Oscillospiraceae bacterium, assembly GCA_031290515.1. Taxonomy (GTDB): domain Bacteria; phylum Bacillota; class Clostridia; order Oscillospirales; family Oscillospiraceae; genus JAIRRO01. The sequence continues at coordinate 4,277 of JAITNK010000104.1, read as the reverse complement.
GACTATGCTGCAAACGAACCCGCCGCCGCTCAAGCAGTACTACGGGCGCGAGGGCGTCGTCACGAAGCCGTCCGTGCCGCTTATCGTCATTCCGACGACCGCCGGAACCGGCTCCGAATGTACTCCCGGCGGCGTGATTACCGACACGGAGCGCGGGATTAAGACAAACATCGCCGGCGCAGGCTGCCGCGTGACGCTCGGCATTATCGACCCGGAGCTTACCCTCGGGCTGCCGAAGTCCGTCACCGCTTCGACGGGGCTTGACGCGCTGTGTCACAGCGTCGAGAGCTACACCTCCGCGCGCGCGAATCCGTTTTCCGAAGTCGCCGGGCGCGAGGGTATGCGCCTCGCCGGACAATATCTCGTCCGCGCTTACGACGACGGCTCCGACCTTGAGGCGCGCGGGGGTATGATGCTCGCGTCGAGCCTCGGCGGTATCGCGATGAGCGGCGCGCTCTGCCACCTGGCGCACGACGTCGGGCGCAGTCTCGGCGCGAAGTTCCACGTTCCGCACGGCAACGGCTGCGCAATCACTCTGCCGCAGGTACTCCGCGCCGTCGCGCACACCGCGCCGCAAAAGCTGCTGTATGTCGCCGAAGCTCTCGGCGCAACCGACGCGTCACTCGCGAATGCGGGCGAAGCCGCCGCCGGCAAAGCTCTCGAGCTGCTGCGCCGGGTGAATCTCCCGACTATGCGCGACCTCGGACTGCCGCGCGCCGACGTGCTGCGCGTCGTGCCGGAGGAGGTCGTAATGCAGTGCGAAATGGCGGCGAAAGCCGGAATCGTCACCTCCCCGGTCCCCGTGACGCTCGACCTAATCCGCGAAATCGTCACGAGCGCGTACGACGAGAATTAGGTTACGCGTCCCGCGTCCCCGCGAGCCTACCCCCGTTCGACGTTGCCGCTTGCCGTGACGCTTCCGGCTACTGTGCCGCAGCGCACGTTGCCGCGTTTTGCGCGGACGTCGCCGCCTACGTCGCCGCAGGTCACTTTGCCGCCCGCGTCAACGCTGCCCTCGACCTTGCCCTTGACTTCGGCGTTGCCGCCGGCGTGAACTCCGCCGTTCTTTACGTCTTTGCAGTGCACGGAGTTGCCCGCGCTGACCGTGCCGCCCACGTCGCCGCAGGTTAAGCCGTTGCCCGCGGTCACATTGCCGCGGACTGCGCCGCCTATACGCACGCCGTTGCCCGCGGTTACGCCGCCGCCGACGTAACCGCCTACCGCCGCGCCGTTGCCGACGTTGACGCTTCCGCCGACATTGCCCGAGACCGCCGCGCCGTTTCCGGCGTTGACGCCGCCGCGCACCTCGCCGCGGATTTCCGCGCCGCACTGCACCAGAACGTCGCGCACGTCGCCCTTGACTGTCACCTTGAATCTGCGCGTGTTGATTGCGCTCACGAGCAGCCTCGTCCCGCGAAACACGACCATACGGTACGCGCCGTCGTCGTCCCACGGCACGTCGTCAACGTCGGTGCCGTGCCGCAGAAATTTTACGTTTCCCGCTCCCGCGTCGCCGTATTCGTTGCCGCCGAAATCCGTGTATTCGTCCGGGTCTTCGTCGTCTTCGTCGTCTTCGTCGTCTTCGTCGTCGTCCTCGTCATCGTCGTCAGTCGAGCTTTGCGAGACCGGCGCGTCCGCGCCGTAATCAGCGACCGGAGGACTTTGTCCGACCGAGCGGCTAATTTCCGCGGCGACCGGCGGCGGCGCGACACGTCCGATTAGCTCGTCGATTGATACTCCGAACAGGTCTGCGAGTACCGGGAGCAGCGTGATTTCCGGACACGCCTGTCCGTTCTCCCATTTGCTTACCGCCTGAAACGTGATGCCGAGCTTCTCCGCGAGCTGCTGCTGCGTCATTCCCTGCTTCAGCCGCTGCGCGAGAATGTTCGCGGCGATTATCGTCTGATAGTCTGCGTTTAACATTGTGTTGTCCTCCGATGAATGTAATTTCGGCGGTTTCCGCCCCGCCCCGCGATATTAGCGTACAGTAAAATTCTCCGCGCCGCAATAACTTTTTAGTTGAATCTCATATTCAACCTGTGGTTGAGCCGAGAACAAAGCAAAGGGACGGTTTTCCGTCCCTTTGCTTTATGCGGACTTCGCCTGCGGACAGTCGCCGTTGCGCGAAGAGCCGACCGCAGACGGCTAATCCGCTTATAAATCCAGATACGAATCCGCGTACAGCGTGTTGCCCTTGATAACGTCCGACGAGCGGATTGCTTCCATAAGGCGGCGGTCGCACGGGTTCGCAATCGCGGAGGTCAGTCCGGCGTACATCGCCATTGACACCATAACGCCGTCCATAACCGGGCGCAGCTCTTTCGGCATCATATTCGAGCAGTTGGACAGTCCGCCGGTCGAGTTCAGCCCCATATCGGAGAGCTGGCGGATAAAGTCGAGCACTTCGAGCTGCTTGTCCTGCATACCTTTGATTACAAGGAACAGCGGGTCGAACCACAGGTCGGAGGGGTCCATACCGAGTCCCATTCCGCGCTCGAGCAGCTCCTGGCAGTAGCCCATACGCTCGTCGTTGTCGGCGGAGATGCCCGCTTTGGAGCAGAGCGTGAGTACTATCGCGTCGTTCGCGGCGGCGAGGTCGATGTTCTCGATACGGTCGCCCGCGTCCGCGGAGTTGACAATCGGCTTGCCTTTGGAGCGGTTATAGACCGAAATACCCGCTTCGATTGCCTTGCGGTTCGCGGTGTCGAGACAGAGCGGCGCGTTGTCGCACGCCTGCTGAATCGTAGTGACCGCCCACTTCATAAGCTCGTCGCCGCCTTTTTCCGCGGGCCCGATGTTAACGTCGAGATACGTCGCTCCGGCTTCGAGCTGTTCTTTCGCGCGCTTGATGATAGGCTCCGGGTTTTTGGTCGCCATCGCGTCCTTGATGACGGGCGAGATACAGTGAATACGCTCGCCGATGATTACGAATTTTCCCATTATGCTGTCAGCTCCTTAAAGAATTTTACAAGCTCCACGGCTTCGTTCGGCGCGACTATGACGTTCCAGCCCGGAAGTTTTTCTTCGATTTCGCCCTTGAGTACGGCGACTTTCCCGGGGATTACAAGCTCGCGCGACTTGATTTTGCTCTCGATTTCAAACTCTTTGACGAATTTCGCGATAGACCCGGCGGACAGCTTGCCCGCCGCCCACGCGGTAAGCACGGAGTACCCGCCCGCGTCGGAAATCAGCAGATTCATCGGTACTCCCGAACGCTCAAGCTCGCCGGATACGACGAAGTATGTCAGCGCGAAATCGACCGTCGTGACGCAGATGCTGTTCTCGTCCGCGCCGTTCAGCGGGTATATGCCCGGCTCGACCTTCATCGGCTTCTGCGGGTCTGTGAATATGTTCTGGCGCAGCCCGTACAGCGGCAGCGCCTGCGCGTAGCTCATTCCGTCGAGCACGATAATGCTGCCGTACTTCTCGGTGAACACCGCGGCGAGCGCGGTTTGCAGACGCTCGTCCGCCTCGTCGAACTCCGTGAGGTTCACGAGCGACGGGTACCCCGCCGTGCGGTCGTTGTCTTTGAGCGCGGCGCGGCGAAGCTGTACGGCGTTCGCGAAAGTCTCTTTGATTGTCGCGCCGGTAACGTCGATGATGATGTTTTTGAAGCCGGTCTTTTCGAGCGCGGCGACCGTGTCGTAAATTTCGTCGAGCGAACTTCCTCCCACGAGCAGCGGCACTTTGCCGCCGGCGAGCTTCGAGAACGCCGCGAAGTTCGACGCGTTCGCGCCGCCGAGTATGACGCGGTCTCCCGCGACGGCGAGCGCGGCTTCCGCCGACTCCTCGTTCGTCGCGTTGAGGATAAGTCCGCGACCCTCCGCGGCGGCTTTTTTGACGACTTCGGCGAACTGCGCCGCGTCGCCGTGGTCGTTGACGAACAGGAACTCGACGTACATACGCTCGCCGAGACGGTCGTAGTCAATCTTGCGGATTGCGTCGATTTTCTTTCCGAAGCTGTGCGGACAGACGGAAACCGCGAAGAAGTTCTTCGACACGAACGTCTTCTCGTGGCGGAACAGCACCGTTTCGCCTCCGAGCGTGAACTTGTCCGCGCCGGAGCCGACCTCGATTTTCTTCATCGGGGGCGCGGTCGCGTCTCCGAGCTGTGCGAGAGCGTCCTCCGACATATGCGGGCACTTTGAAACGTCAACCGCACCCTGCGCGACTTTCATCGCGAACGCCATACACGTCGGATTTCCGCAGTCCTTGCAGTTGGTTTTGGGTGTGAGCTTAAAAATGTCCAAGCCTTTGAGAGCCATAATATCAAATTC
>JAITNK010000082.1 GCA_031290515.1 Oscillospiraceae bacterium | reverse complement strand
GCTTCCTCCGCCCGGCTCCGCGCCGTCTTACGACCGCACGATACCGTCCCCGCTCGACGCGGGAGTTGTATAATACCACACCGCAATCCCCTTGTCAATACCTTTTTCAAAACTTTTTTTAAAAACTTTTCCGCGCCACGCCGCGTACCGCTTATTCCGTCAGCAAAAGGCGCGTACTGCTTGCGCTGACGGCGGTCGTTGACGCGTTATGCAGCAGCGACAGCGCGGATGCGGGCAGTATCCCGGCAAGCCCGAGCGCGAGCAGCGCGCTGTTCACGCCGATTATTACGCCGAAATTATTGTGAATCCTCGCAAGTAACCGCATACCGAGCAGCCGCAGCGTGAACAGTCCTGTCAAATCGCCGCCGAGAAGCGTTACGTCCGCGGACTCGCGAGCCAAATCCGCCGCGTCGCGCATCGCGACCGACACATCCGCCGCCGCGAGCGCGGGCGAATCGTTTATCCCGTCGCCTACCATCATCACTTTGCCGCCGTCCGCTTTGAGCTGTTCGATTATGCGCAGCTTGTCCTCCGGCAGAAGTCCCGCGCGGTACTCGTCAACGCCGAGCAGCTCCGACGCTGCCCTTGCTGCGTTTTCGCCGTCGCCCGTGAGCATAATTACACGCCGTATGCCGAGGGCTTTCAAGCTCGCAATCACCGCCGACGCTTCGTCGCGCGGCGGGTCTGATATGCACAGGTAGCCGATGAGCCTGCCGTCCGAGCCGAGGTACAGCACCGACCCGGTGTGCCTTTCGATTTCCGCGGACTGCTCCGGCGTTATAAGTACGCGCTCGTCGTCCTCGACGAAGTGGCGCGAGCCGATAACGACGCGTTTGCCGTCGTACTCCGTCGCGACTCCGTGCGCGGCGATGTAGTGAACGTCCGCGTGTTCTTCCTCGTGGTTCAAATTCTCGTTTTTCGCTTTGCGAACGACGGCGCGGGCAAGGCTGTGCGGGAAATGCTCCTCGATACACGCCGCGGTGCGCAGAACCCCGTCCCGCGTATACGCGCCGAACGCTCCGACATACGCTACCTCCGGGCAAGCCGCGGTAAGCGTTCCGGTTTTGTCGAACACTACTACGTCGGCTTCGGCTGCGACTTCAAGGAACCGCCCGCCCTTGACCAAAATCTTATGCGCCGACGCTTCCCGCATAGCCGAGAGAACGGCAATCGGCGTTGACAGTTTGACCGCGCACGAATAATCGACGAGCAGCGCGCTCATCGCCGCCGCCGCGCCGCCGAGCAAATACGCGCCGCCCGCGAGCAGGAAGTTGAAAGGTACAATTCTGTCCGCGAGCCGCTCCGCCCGGTGCTGCACGTCGGCTTTCAGCGCGTCCGATTCGTCTATCAGCCTGACAATCCGCGCAACCCGGCTTTCCGCCGCCGCCGACCGCACTTCGACGACAAGCGAACCCTCCTCGACGACCGTTCCGGCGAACACCGTGTCGCCCGCGCGTTTGAACACGGCTTCGGATTCGCCCGTCAGCGACGACTGATTGACCGCCGCCTCGCCGGACAGCACCGCGCCGTCCGCCGGTATGAGCGTCCCCGTGCGGACGACCGCGCCGTCGCCGACGGCAAGCTCCGCAAGCGGTATCTGCACTTCCGACCCGCCGCGCCGCACCCACACCGTGTCGATGTTCAGCACGAGACTCTGCGCCAGCGCGCCGCGAGCCTGTTTGCGCGTGTGTTCCTCAAGCAGTTCGGACAGTCCGAGCAAAAACATAAGCGACGACGCAGTACTCCACTCGCGCCGGAGCATTGACGCGGTTATTGCCGCGCCGTCCAGCACGTCCACGCCGACGCGCCCCCTGCCGAGCGATACGAGCGCGTTTTTGACAAACCGCAGTCCGTGCCAGACGTCAACCGGAATACGGATAAACGGCGGAAGCAACCATTTCCGCCCGAAGTGCGCCGCGGCTTTGGCGTATATGCGCTTGCGGAATTCCAAGCCGCCGTCGCGCTCGTCACTGTTTGGCAGGTCCGCCGTGTTAATCGCGGCAATCGCGGCTGTGACGGCGGCGCGGCAGTCGCCGTCATAGCTCACGACGACGCTGCCCGTTATGCGGTTTGCGCTCGCCGATATAATGTGCTCGTTCCGCGACAACGCCGCGGCGAGTCCGGCGGCTTGTGCCGCGGCGAAGTCCGAGCGCAGACGCAGTCTCGCGGGCAGCGAGCCGGACTGCGGCAAATCGCTGAGAACAATGTACTTCATTCGCCCGTTCTCGCGGCGGCGTCGCGGCGTTTCGCTTCCTCGTAGATGTCCTGCGCTTCCTCGCGGATACTCTCGATGGTTTTCAGCGCGTCGTCTTTGATTCGCAGTCCGTTTGCGACGCCGTGAACCGCGATTTTGTGCGCGGTCCTGCTTTTGGCGAACTTCGCGCCGAAGATTGCCGCCGCCGCTCCGCCGACGAATGTAAGTACGCTTTTTTTGTCCGGTAATGACATAGTGGTTCTCCTTAAAGATTTGAATTTGGTTAGCGGCTGCTAACCTATTTGTCAGTATAAACTAACGCCTTTCGGATGTCAAGAGCTATTTCTGCCGCTTCGCGCTTCCGGGTCCGCCGCTCGCCGTACTGCTCCGCACATATAATATGATGACCTTTAGGCTTTCAGACATTGCCGCCGCGCCGTGCGCGAACATTAAAATGCGCTTGCATTCAAGGCGGTTCTGCTGTAAAATATAATCCTGATAAAACAAAAAGGAGCAATACTAATGACGGCAGCAATTATCAAAGCGGAGCGCGTGACTCACCCGCCGGTACGCTTCATCGGGAAACGGTTCGACGCATATCCGGATTGGGGGCTTGCGTGGGAGAACGACTGGTTCGGCGTCATTGAGAAAGCGGGTAAGACCGCCGCGATTAACGACGGCAGCTATTGCGTCCTCGTTGGAGCCGCGGAAAGCGGCGTCGAGTTCTACCTTGGCGAGTTTATGGAAGCGGGTACGCCCGTACCGGACGGCTTTGACTTTGCCGACCTGCCCGGGATGAGCGCGGGTCTGGTGTACATTAAGGGTAAGCCGGACGAGGTCTATGCTTTGACCGCGCCTGATAAGCGCGGCGAACTTCAAGCTGCGCTCGCGGAGGCAGGCGCGGAACTTCCCGCACCGGACGCGCCGCCTAAACGGTGGCTCTCGTTTGAACGCGACAACTGCCCTCGCTGGACCGACCCTGACCCGGACGGGAACCGGATACTTGATTACGCCGTGTATCTTTGAAATAGGAGCGGACGTCAGCGATTATTTCCGGCTGCCGCAATTCGCGCCGACGGCGGCGGGACGCCCGCGTACCGATACATACGAACGGCGCGGCGGACTAAACCTGCGCGGCGACCCGCACCGGGCAGGCAAGCAAAAAAGGAAGCGTGACCGCTTCCCTTTTTGCTTGCCGTGAGATTTTCTTTAATTCTTAATTCGCGCCAGCAGCGCGTCGGCAATGCGCCTTGCGGCGAACCCGTCG
>JAITNK010000013.1 GCA_031290515.1 Oscillospiraceae bacterium | reverse complement strand
AGGGGGTTCCCCCTGTGGTTCCCCCGACGTACGCGCGACCGCAGTCGCGCAATCCCGCACGCGGCTAATAATGTGAAGAGTCGTCGCAGACGGCTCCGCCGCGAGTAACGTTCCGTCAGCGAGCTTGCGAGCCATACGGAACGGCAGCGGCGTTTTTGAGCCGCGGAGCGGCGAAAAATATTGAGCGGCAGCGCGGCTTTGCCGTGCAGAGCGGCTAACAACGGGAGGGCTTCGCCCGACCGAGCGGTAAAAAGGTGGTGAGCATATTGGAGATACTCTCTCCCGCGGGGTCGCCGGAAGCCGTCCGCGCGGCGGTTATGAACGGCGCGGACGCGGTTTATATGGGACTGCGCGAATTCAACGCGAGGCGCGGCGCAAAGAATTTCACGCGCGAAGAGTTCGCTCTCGCCGCGGAATACTGCCGCGTCCGCGGAGTTAAAACGTACGCGACGCTGAATACGCTCGTCACCGACCGCGAGTTCGACGACGCGCTCGCGAGAGCCGCCGACCTCGCGCGGCTCGGCGCGGACGCGCTTATCGTCGCCGACCTCGGACTCGTCCGCGCTCTGCGGCGGATAATGCCGGATATGCCGCTCCACGCGAGTACGCAGATGAGCATCCACAGCCTCGACGGCGTTAAGACCGCCGCCGCGATGGGACTGCGGCGCGTCGTACTCGCGCGCGAGCTGACGCTCGGCGAAATCAAATACATTACGGAGAACGCGCCGATAGAGACGGAGGTGTTCGTACACGGCGCGCTGTGTATGAGCTACTCCGGGCAGTGCTATTTTTCAAGCGTAATCGGGCGGCGGAGCGGCAACCGCGGCGTTTGCGCCCAGCCGTGCCGTCTGCCGTACCAGAGCGCGCGGGGAGAAGCGTATCCGCTGAGCCTGCGCGACCTGTCGCTCGTCGGGCATATCGCGGAGCTTGAAAAGACGGGCGTGGCTTGTCTGAAGATAGAGGGGCGTATGAAGCGCGCGGAGTATACCGCAATCGTCACGAGCGTGTACTCCAAGGCGGCGCACGACGGCAAAACGCCGTCGGCGTCCGACCTTGCCGCGCTTGAAAACGCATTCTCCCGCGGAGGTTTCACGGACGGGTATCTGACCGGAAAGACCGGCGGCGCGATGTTCGGCGCCCGCGGGGAGAACGAACGCCCCGATACTGAGCTTATGCGCGCCGCGCGGCGTTCATACTCCTCCGGCGACTGCGAGAGGGTGCCGGTCTCCGCCGTCGCCGTCGTGCGGGAGGACGTGCCGGCTCGACTCGCTTTCCGCGACGGCGACGGCAACAGCGCGGGCAGCGAGTCGCGCATACCCGAACCGTCGTTTCACCGCGAGCTGACCGCCGCGACGCTCGAAACCCAGCTCCGCAAGGCGGGCGGAACGCCGTTCCTCGTCCGCGACGTGAAAGCCGGCGTAGACCGCGGACTGTTTCTGACGACGGCGGACATAAACGAGCTGCGCCGCGAAGCCCTCGACAAGCTCGCCGAGAAGCGGCGCGCGTTCACGCCGCCGGCGATATTCGCGCGGGAAGCGGAGCCGTCCGAACCCGGACGGAGCGGCAAGCCGCGGTTCACGGTTTCCGTGAGGTCGGCGGAGCAGCTGTCGGAAGAGCTGCTGTCGCTCGCGCCGGAGGTCGTGTATATCCCCGCGGCGGAGCTTAAAAAGAAGCGGCTGTCCGAACCTCTGCGCGCTTACGGCGCGGCGTCGTTCGCCGTCGTTCTGCCGCGCGTTATCACGAGCGCGGACGCGATAACCGTCGAGACCGCGCTGGCTGACGCCGCGGCACTCGGCATATCCTCCGCGCTCTGCACCAATATCGGGCAGATTGCCCCGGTGCGCGCGCGAGGGTTCACGGCGCGCGGCGACTTCGGGCTGAACCTGTTCAACTCGGACGCGGTGCGCGCGGCGCGCGACCTCGGACTTGCGTCCGCGACGCTGTCGTTTGAAATGAACCTGCCGCAGATACGCGGCGTTTCAAAGGAGCTTGACACGGAGATAATCGCATACGGGAGGCTTCCGCTTATGCTTACGGAGAACTGCGTCGTCAAAAGCTCCGCCGGAACCTGCGCCTGCGACAGTTTCGCGGGACTTGTCGATCGCCGCGGAGTGACGTTCCCGGTCGTACGCGAGAGCGGGACGTGCCGCACCGTAGTCCTGAACTCGCAGAAGCTCTGGCTCGCGGACAAGCTGTCCGACTTTGAAAACGCCGGACTCTGGGCGTTGCGGCTGAGCTTTACGACGGAGAACGCCGCCGAGTGCTCCGAAGCCGCGCGGCGGTACGCCGGCGAAGGCTCATACGAGCCGTCCGGCTTCACTCGCGGGCTGTACTACAAGAGCGTGGAATAACGGAGCCGCCCGCGGCGACGCGGAGCGCGTCCGCGGGCGCGGGGGCGGCGAAATACCCGCAAAACGTGCGGAAAGTAAAGGTAAGTATGCTATGCAAATAATTCTCGCGTCATCGTCGCCGAACAGGCGGGAAATACTCGAAATGCTCGGACTGCGGTTCACCGTTGACCCGGCGCGGTCGGAATCGTCGCCCGCCGGACTGCCGCCCGCCGAGACGGTTATCGCGACGGCGGAGGGCAAGGCTGCGGAAGTCGCGCCGCGCCGCGGCGGAGCCGTCATAATCGCGGCGGACACTATGGTCTTTCTGGACGGCGCGGCTTACGGCAAGCCGCGGGACGACGGCGAGGCGAAAGTCTTTCTGCGTCGGCTGTCCGGACGGACGCACGAGGTTTACACCGGCGTCGCGCTCGCGTACGGCGAACGCAGAGCGTCGTTCGCGGAGCGGAGCGAAGTGCGGTTCCGGGAGCTGACCGACGCGGAAATCGCGGATTACGTCGCGACCGGGGAACCGCGCGGACGCGCCGGGGCGTACGGGATTCAGGGGCGAGGCGCGTGGCTTATCGAGGGAATCGTCGGCGATTTTTACAATGTTATGGGGCTTCCGGTCTGCCGTCTCGGTACGGCTCTGCGGGAGATTACGGAGGGAGCGTTTAATGCGTTCGATACTTAACAGGCGCAATGTCGCGATACTCGCCGCCGCGCTGCTTATCGCCGCCGCGGTCATTTTCGCCGCGGGGTCGGACGGCGGACCCGGGATTTTCACGCGCGGTCTTCGCGCGCTCGCGAATCCGTCGAAACGCGCGGTCGCGTCGGTCGCCAAAACGTACGAGAGTATTTACGGCTATATGTACGACTACGAGCAGGTCGTCGCGGAGAACGAGCGGCTTAAAAGCGAACTTGCGGAGCTTCGCCAGGACTACCGCGAGTACAACGAGGTGTCCGAGGAGAACGCGCGGCTGCACGCGCTGCTCGGACTTACGGCGCGGCACCCGGACTACGCGGTGGACAAGGCGACGGTCATACAGTGGGGCGCGTCCAACTGGCAGAGTACGTTCACGATTTCCAAAGGCTCGTCGAACTCCGCCGTCAAGCGTGGCGACGCGGTGATTACCGAAACCGGCGTTATGCTCGGGCGCGTTTCCGAGGTCGGCAGCGTCTCGTCCGTATGCGTCTCGGTGCTCGACACGACGTTCACGGCGGCGGTCGGCATAGGGCAGTTCGGCGCGGCGGGAGTGGTCTCCGGCGACTTCACTCTGCGCGCCGAGGGGCGGCTTCTGCTCACCGACATAACCGGCGACACTACAGTTTTCTCCGGCGACAGCGTGGTTACGTCCGGGCGGGGAAGCGTGTTCCCCGAGGGGCTTATGATAGGCACGGTCACGGGGGTGGTTCCGGCTGAAAACGGACTCGGCGTTTACGCGGTCGTCACGCCGTCCGCAGATTTGACTTCGGCTATGAACGTCTTTATAGTCACCGACTTCAACCCGGAACTGTAGCGCGGGTAATATGAACGTGAAAACGACCTCCGGCAAAGGCGCGTTACGCCCGCCGTTTTGCCGGAACGCAAACGAAAGGAGGCTTCGCCGTCCGAGTGAATAAGAAAAAGAGTTTATACCGGAACCGCGAGGCTGTCCGCGCCGCGGCGGGAATCGTTATGCGGCTGGTGTTTCTGTACGCGGTATACTTCGTCGAGGGAATCGCCGCGCCGTACTTCCGGTTTCTTCCGGCGGTGCCGCTGCTTCTGCCTCTCGCGGCGGTCGGTTTCGCGATGTTCCGCGGCTCGACGCAGGGCGCGGCGCTCGGGCTTTTCGCGGGCGCGCTGCTTGACGTTTCGCTCGACCGTCCGGTACTGCTTTTTATGCTGACGACCACCGCGCTCTGTATGCTTATCGGCGCGCTGTGCGAGACGGTGGTCGCGCGGTCGCTTCCGGCGTATCTTGTGATTTCGCTCGCGGTGCTGCTGCTGTATGCGTTTATGCAGATGTTTCCCCTGTTGTTTTTCGAGCGCGTACCGCCGCGCGCGCTGCTTATGACCGGCGTGCGGCAGACTGCGGCGTCGCTGCCGTTCGCGCTGCTGTTTTATCCGCTTCTGCGGCGTAGGCGGTAGGGTTTCGCCGCGCGGGAAAACGTCCCGCACTCCGCAGAGCGCGAAACCCGCGCCCGCGGCGAAAAGCGTCACGCCTGCCGCAGGCGGCAGACTAAGGAGCGTATGATGTATAAAATATACCAGAAAACAAGGCTTGCGGCAGTGCTGCTGTTTACGGCGGCGGTGCTTACCGTTTACGTCGCCGCGCTGTATCAGCTGCAAATATACAACGCGGAGCTTCCGGCGGACGCCGCTGCTATGCCGCTCTCGACGTCGGTCGTGACGCAGACTCTCCGCGCGAAACGCGGCGACATTCTCGACCGCAACGGAAAGCTGCTTATCACGTCGCGTCCGTCGTACGATATTACGCTCGCGCGGTCGGTACTCGTCGGCGCGGGCGGCTATAACGAGGTCGTTCGCGACGTTATCCACAGAACGCTCGAAGCGGGCGCGGACTACGCCGACACGTTCCCGGTTACGGGCGCGGCTCCGTTCGAGTTTCTGCTGAATATGACCGCGACGCAGAGGAAGCGGCTCGACGCGTATATCGAGTACTTCGGGCTGTACCGCAAGCTCGGCGACGACTTCGACGCGTCCGACCTCGTCGTCTGGATGAAAGAGCATTATAAAATACCCTACACGATGGGAATCGCCGACACCCGGCTTATAATCGGCGTACGGTACGAGCTTGAGGTGCGGCTGCTCGTGCCCGCGGCGGACTACGTTTTCGCGGCGGACATTCCGCAGTCGCTCGCCGTCGAGCTGCGCGAGCTTGCGTACCCGGGCGTGGAGGTCGTGCAGAACTCGAAGCGCGAGTACCGCACGACGCTCGCGGCGCACATTCTCGGCTACACCGGACCTATGACCGCGGCGGAGCTTGCGGTTTACCGCGAATTCGGCTATCCTATGGACGCGGTCGTCGGCAAAACCGGCGCGGAGGCGGCGTTCGAGGCGTATCTGCACGGCGTTGACGGCAAGCGCGTCGTGCGGGTCGCGCCGGGCGGAGCCGTCGTCGCGGTGCTGAGCGAAACGCCGCCGGTTCCCGGGCAGAACGTGTACCTCTCGATAGACATCGACACGCAGGAGACGGCGGAGCGCGCGCTCGACGCGCTTATCGCGGAGATTAACCTCTCGCGCCCGGAGGACGCGCAGAAAATCACGGGCGGAGCCGTCACCGCGATAAATATCAGAACCGGCGAGGTCATCGTCGAGGCTTCGTATCCGACGTTCGACCCCGCGACGGTGATTGCGAACTACGCCGAGCTGAACGCCGACCCGCTGAGTCCGCTGTACAACCGCGCGGCTTACGGCAACTATAACCCCGGCTCGACGTTCAAACCGGTCACGGCTTACGCCGGACTTTCGCAGGGAGTTATCTCCCGCTACACGACGGTGTTCGATTCCGGCAAGTTTGAAAAGTACGCGGACGTGGGCTTCGCGCCGCGCTGCTGGATATTCAACCAGGTAGGCTACGGACACGGCAACGAGGACGTAGTCACCGCGCTGCGCGACTCGTGCAACGTGTTTTTCTACACGGTCGCCGATATGGTCGGGTACCGCGGAATGATTACCGCGGCGCGGGAATTCGGCTTCGGCGAAAAGACCGGCGTCGAACTCGGCGAGTCCGCGGGCGTCGTCGGCACGGAGGAATTCAAGCGCAGTCACGGTCTCGGCAACTGGGTTTCGGCGGATACGGTGTACGCCGGAATCGGTCAGGGTTACAGCTATTACACTCCGCTTCAGCTCGCGAACTACGTTTCGACGATTGCGGCGGGCGGGACGCGCTATAAAGCGTCGCTCCTGCGCGAAGTCAAGTCCGCGGACTACACGGCGACCGTCGCGGAGCATACGCCGTCCGTCGCGGCGACGGTGTCGCACCCGGAATATATTCAGTATTTGCAGGAGGGTATGCGTCTCGTCGTCACGAGCGGTACGGCGAAGAACGCTTTCGCGGGCTTCCCGATAAAGGTCGCGGCGAAAACCGGCACGACGCAGTCGAGCACGTCCGACATCGACAACGGCGTTTTCATCTGCTACGCGCCGTCGGACAACCCGGAGATCGCAATCGCCGTCGTCGTCGAGAAAGGCGGCTCCGGCGCGAGCATAGTCAACGTCGCGAAAACGGTGCTTACGAAGTATTTTGAGAAGGATTTGAAGTTCTCCGCCGTCGGCGAGGGAACGCTTGTTCCGTAACGGCGGAGCCGCCGCGCGGCGTTATGCGTCCGCGGTCGGGACGTTTTCGCGGGAATGAAAAGCGCGCTGAATCCCGTATGCGCGGCGAAACAGAGAAAACGCAGCCTCACGGCTGCGTTTTCTGCGCACAGTTTGTTCCGAAGCCTTGCAATTTGCAAAACGCTTCCATATATTCGCGGACGCGGGAGCCGGAAAATACGCTCCGCGCAAAAAATATATACGGAGGTAATCAAATGCAGATCATCACCCAGCTGCTCGCGGACGCGCTGTTCCTCGCCGCCGTACTGCTGTTCGTGTCGGCGGACAGGCGAATCTCGAAGCTCGAGACGCTTTTCCGGCGGGACGCGGACGCGGCGCTCGCGCGCGTCGCGGAGGCGGAGCGCAGTCTCTCGGAGCTGAACGCGGAGCTGTCGCGCGTGAACGCCCCGAACGGACTGCCGCAGAGCTTCGGCGCGGGGCTCGCGGACATTCTCGGCTATGCGCCGGGAGAGTCCGGCTCCGCGAAAGTCTTCGCGAGGGAGGCGGACGGAAATGAGTAACAAAGTCACGGAAAAGTCCGTCTGGGGCGAGTATGAAAGCGGACTCGCTTTCAAAGAGGGAATCGGGCTGTTCGACACGGTCAGAAACAACGAAAACTTCTTCATAGGCAAACAGTGGGAGGGCGTGGAGTCCGGCGGACTTCCGACCCCGGTGTTCAACTTCCTGAAACGCGTCGTGCTTCACACGATTGCGGGAATAGCGTCGGCGCGTACGAAAGCGTTCGCGGCGTATCAGGACACCGGCGAGACGGCTTCGGAGGTCAACGCGGAGTTTGACCGCATTTTCGAGACGAACGGCACGGACGCGCTGCTCCGCGAAATGCTCCGCAACGCGGCGGTGGACGGCGACGGCGCGCTGTTCACCTACTGGGACGCGGAGCGCGGCGTTACGACCGAGGTCGTCGAAAACACGCGCGTGTTCTTCGGCAACGTGAACGAGAGGCGCGCGGACCGTCAGCCGTACATTATCATTTCGAGCCGCGAGCAGACGGAAAAGGTGCGCCGGAAGCTGCGCGCGGCGCGGTCTGCCGAACCGGACGCGCTTCGGTCCGAGCCGGACGAAAGAGGCGTTTTGCCGCCCGAGCTTGACGCGGGCGACAAGGTCACGGTGCTGCTGCGTATGTGGCGCGACGAGACCGCCGGCACGGTGTGGTGCTGCGAGACCGTGCGCGGCGCGGTGCTGCGCGAGCCGTGGGACACCGGGCTTTCGCGGTACCCGCTCGTCTGGCTGCCGTGGGACGCGGTACACGACAGCTTCCACGGTCAGGCTCTCGTTTCCGGGCTTATCCCGAACCAGATTTTCGTCAACAAGCTGTTCGCGATGAGTATGATTTCGCTTATGACGACCGCGTACCCGAAAATCGTTTACGACCGCACGCGCGTCGCGAAGTGGGACAACCGCGTCGGCGCGGCGATTCCGGTCGCCGGGGGCGACGTGTCCGGCGTCGCGAAAATTATCGACCCGGCGCACATCTCGCCGCAGATAGCGCAGTTCATCGACAAGGCGATAAGCTACACGCAGACGTTTCTCGGCGCGACTCCCGCCGCGCTCGGCGACGTGCGTCCGGACAACACGTCCGCGATAATCGCGCTTCAAAAAGCGTCCTCGGTCCCGAACGAGCTTACGCGGCAGTCGCTTTACGCCGCAGTCGAGGAGCTTGCGCGGATATACGCCGACTTTATGAGCGCGTATTACGGCGTGCGGCGCGGCTTCGACTTCACGAAGCTGCGGGAGAGCGGGCTGTCGCTTAAGCTCGACGCCGGCGCAAGCTCTTACTGGTCGGAAATCGCGTCGATGAACACGGTGGATAACCTGTTTGCGCGCGGCGCGATAACGCTCGAAGAGTACCTCGAGCGCGTGCCGGACGGCTACATTCCCGGCAAGGCGGAGATTCTGGAGCGGCTGCGGCGCGGCGACTGATGATTAAGAATTGCGCAGCCGCTTGGCGGGATTGCGCGGCTGCGGCGGAAAATAATGAGAGGCGGGAGGGTTAATCCCGACCGCGCGGCAGAATAAAATAATTTAACCGCCGCTTTGCGGCGGTTAAATTATTCACAAAGATTTTTCTTGCCTTTTGCAACCCGTTGTGCTATAATGCTAACAAACCCAAAATTTACTTAAAGGAGCAAACCAAATGAAAGATTTTGCAGGCAAAATCGCATTCATCACCGGCGGCGCGTCGGGCGCGGGCAAAGGGCAGGCGAAAGTGTTCTCCAAGGCGGGAATGAAAGTCGCGATTGCGGACGTCCGTCAGGACGCGCTTGACGCGGCGGTCAAAGAAATCGCGGAATACTCGGGCGCGAAGCAGAGCGACGTCATCGGACTCAAGGTTGACCTCACGAACCGCGCGGAGTACGCCGCCGCGGCGGACAAGGTTGAAGCGGCGTTCGGCGGTCCCCCGCACCTGCTGATTCAGACGGCGGGCGTCAACTCGTTCGGACCTATCGAAGCGTCCACGTTCGACGATTTCGACTGGGTTATGGGCGTTTGTCTCGACCACGTCGTCAACGGACTGCTCATCTTCGTGCCGCGTATGATTAAAGCGTACGCGAAAAAGACCGAGTTTTACGTCGCGACGACAAGCTCTATGGGCGCGTTTATGGCGGGCAGCACGACGGGACCGTACTCCGCCGCGAAAGCCGCGGTCAACAACCTGATGTACTCGTACGCCGAAGCTCTGAAGCCTTACGGCGCGGGCGCGTCGGTTCTCTGCCCGGGAAACATCAACTCGAACATCGGCAACGCCGAAAAGTTCCGCCCCGAGAACCTCAAGAACACCGGATACCACGTCTCCGAGGGTACGATGAAGACGCTGGGCGCGATTCACGCGACCGGTATCGACCCCGTCGAACTCGGCGAAATCCTCAAAGAGGGCATCGAGAACGAGCGCATTATCGTTCTGCCGGATCACAACACCGGAGAGCAGCGCGCCGCGTCTATCCGTTCGCAGAACGAGTCGATTGAGGACTACTGCCTCACCGGCGAAGAGCGCGCCGTCAAGGCGAAAGCCCGCCAGGAGGAAATGATGAAGCGTTTCGCGGCAATGGCTCCTCCCCCCGCGAAAGAGGGCGAAGAGGCTCCTCCTCCCCCGCAGATGGGTTGGGGAACGCCGGAGGGCGGCGAAGCTTTCGGTCAGGCGAAGAAAGACCTCGACTGGGTGGACGAGAGCCACAGAGCGAAGTAGTTTCCACGGTTTGACTTCGCGGTTCCGGCGTTGAATCGCGTCCGCAGACGCGTCCCTGTGCGAGCAAAGCGAGCACAGAGCGGCGGAAGGACTTTGTCCGACCGAGCGATAAACACCCTCGACTGGGTGGACGAAAGCCACAGAGCGAAGTAGTTTCCACGGCAGCAAAAGCGCGGAGCGGGTAAAACCCGCTCCGCTTTATTATTTGCAGCTTGCTCATAGTTCGTTGCTTCGCGCCGCCGCGCGCCGCAATTATCCCGCCGCACATTACGCTTCGGTTACGACCGCGGCGCGGCGGAATATCCCGCCGCGGCTCACAGATAATAGGCGTAC
>JAITNK010000111.1 GCA_031290515.1 Oscillospiraceae bacterium | reverse complement strand
CGGAGGGCTTTATCACCCCGCAAAGTCTACGGACTTCGCGGGGACCCCGATTGCCCGACCGAGCGGATAACGAGGCAAACCAATGGATAATATGCAAAAAATCACATTTGCGGCGCGTTCGGATACGGGGCGCGTCCGCACCAACAACGAGGACAACTTATATATCGACGGCGTGTTTCTGACTCCGGAGACGCGGGACAAGCCGTTTTCGCTCGTCGGCGAAGCTGATTTGCCGTGCGTTTTCGCGGTTTGCGACGGTATGGGCGGGCAGGCGGACGGCGAATTCGCGTCGCTGACCGCGGCGGGTACGCTCGCGCGGTTCGCCGGGCGTCTTATGACCGCGCCGCAGCCGCAGCTCGCCGCGGTCGCCGCGGAGTACGTCGCCGCCGCGAACGGACTGCTGTGCGACGAAATGCGGAAACGCGCCGTGCGTATGGGAACGACGCTCGCGCTCGCCGTCGCGCGCGCGGACGGAATCTTCGCCTACAGTCTCGGCGATTCGCGGATTTACGCGCTCGCGGACGGCAAACTGCGTCAGCTTTCGCGGGATCACACGCTCGCGCAGACGAAAATCGCGGCGGGACTGCTCACCGAGGAGGAGGCGCGTCTCGGCGGCGACTGGCACAAGCTGACCGCGTGTATCGGCTTGTTCGCCGACGAGCAGGAGGTTGTGCCGGACGTTATACCCGCGCTTCCGGCGGGGCGCGCCGCGCGAATCCTGATTTGCTCCGACGGTCTGACTGATATGGTTCGCGACGACAGGATTGAGGAAATTCTTCGGTCGGGTGGCACGGCGGCTGGCGCGGCGGACGCGCTTCTCGCCGAAGCGATTGCGAACGGCGGCCGCGACAACACGACCGTCGTCGTGTTCGACGTACCCGGCGCGCAAAGCACCGCGCCGCCGGGCGGAAGCGGCGCGCCGAAAGTGCGGCGGTTCAGCTTCGGGTCGTTCGCGCTCGGACTTGCGCTCGGGCTTGCCGCCGCGACCGTAATCGCGCTTGCCGTCCTGAAGCCAGGAGGTTCCGACCCGGCGGCGGCAACGCCGACACCGGAGCCGTCCGCGGTGCAGACGACTGCCGAGCCGGAGCCGTCCGCGGTGCCGTCAGACGAGCCGACCGCCGAGCCGTCCGCGGCGGATACCGGCGGAGAAACGGAATAGGCATATAAACGCGAAACACCCCCGGCATAGCCGGGGGTGTTTATCTGCAGCTTATGTTTCGGGAAACGCCGTTGGCGGCTTACCAGTCGGAGGATTTCGGCGGGACGCTCCCGCCGCTTTTGCCGCCGAGTATGCCGAGAGTTTGCAGGACGCAGTACGCGGCTCCGAGGACGAAGATAATCAGACCGATAACTATGCAGCCGGTTCCGGGAGACCCGATCTTACCGGCTGATATACCGAGATAATCGCCGAAATACTCGCCGAGTTCATCGTTAAGTGTTTTCGCGAGTTTCGCCGCGTCAGAGCCGTTGACGCCCAGTCCGAGGATGAAAATCAGCAGTCCGAAAACCGCCGCTTCCGCGGCGAGCAGAAATGATAGGCTTTTGTTTTTCATTGCAGTTACTGCCTTTCTATAGCCGCAGCTTACCGAAGCGCGGCGGATTTTGACATATTGTATCAAATCTTGGCGGGTAAGTCAACACTTTTGTTGCGCGCCGTCCGGCTATTTCGCCGCGGGACGCAGATAGCGGCGCAGCTTGTCCGTAACGTCGGAGAAGTTGAGCGGTTTGCCGACGTGCGCGTCCATACCCGCCTCGAGACAGCGGTCAACGTCCTCGCGGAAGACGTTCGCCGTCATCGCGATAATCGGGATTTCGCCGGCGCGCGGAATCTGCGCGCCGAGCGCGCGGATTCGCTTCGTAGCCTCGTAGCCGTCCATTTCCGGCATCTGCACGTCCATAAAAATCATATCGTATTTCCCCGGATTTTCGTAGAACATACGAAGAGCCTCCGCGCCGTTTTCCGCCGTGTCGATTGTCAGCTTCGTCGGCTCGAGCAGCGTCAGCACTATCTCGCGGTTGATTTCGATGTCTTCCGCGAGCAGAACCGTGTGACCGGAGAAGTCGTCCGCCGTCTGTTCCGGCGCGGTTTCCGGCGCGCCGTCCGACCCGAGGCACTCGTTGATGAGGTCGGCGATTGCGGACGGGAACAGCGGCTTCGAGAGGAACCTGTCCACGCCCGCGGTTCGCGCCTCCTCCTCGATTTGCGACCAGTCAACGGACGAGAACAGCGTCACGACCGACTTGCGGGAGATTTCGGAGCGCAGCCGCCGCGTAAGCTCCACGCCGTTCATTCCGGGCAGCTTCCAGTCGATGAAGTACATATCGTAGCCGCCGTCGCCGACGGGCATCGCCGCGGCTTCCTCGCCGGTCGCCGCGGTGTCGCACGCAATGCCGAAACGCTGTGCGACGTCGGTGAAAAAGTCGCGGATTTCCGGCTCGTCGTCCACCGCGAGAATGCGGATATTGCTCCAGTTAACTCCGGCGGACAGCACGCTCTTATATTCGCGCGCGCCGCGCCGCAGATTAACGGTGAACGAGAACACCGAGCCTTCTCCGGGTACGGAATCGACGCTGATTTCGCCGTCCATAAGCTCGACGACGCGCTTCGAGATTGCAAGCCCGAGTCCGGTGCCGCCGTACTTGCGGGAGGTGCCGCTCTCCGCCTGCTGGAACGAGCGGAACAGCTTCGCCTTCTGCTCGTCGGTAATGCCGATGCCGGTGTCTGTCACGGAAATCCTGATTTCGCAAACGCCGTCCGTCTCGGAAACAAGCTCCGTGCCGAGTTTTATCGTGCCGCCCTCCGGCGTGAACTTGACGGCGTTCGACAGCAGATTCGTGATGACCTGAGCCAGCCGCTGGTCGTCGCCGACGACGGTTTTCGGAATATTGCCGTCCACCTTGACGTAGAAATTCTGATGCTGCTCGTCGATGCGGAAGTTGATTACGTTCACGACTTTCTGAAGCATTTTCTCGAAGTCGAACTTCACCGGCGACAGCTCGAGCTTGTTCGCCTCGATTTTCGACATATCGAGTATGTCGTTGATTACGCCGAGCAGGTGCTTCGACGCGTCCTCGATTTTGACGAACGCGTAATCTTTCTTTTCGACCGTGCCGGAGGACTTCCCGATTGCCGTCATACCGATTATCGCGTTCATCGGCGTACGCATTTCGTGCGACATATTCGACAGGAAGTCGCCTTTCGACTGCGAGGCGCGGAGCGCCTGTTCGAGCGCGGCGGCGCGGTCTTTTTCCATAAGGTCGCGCGAGACGGCGCCGGTGACGGAGCTTGCCGCCATACTGACGAGCTGCGTGTCGCTCACGCTCCAGCGGCGGAAGCCGGAACATTCCTCAATCGAGAGCATACCCCAAAAGTCGTTCTCGACGTACAGCGGAGCCCAGATAAACGACTTGAGAGACACCTGGTCGTTGAATACTTTGTACTTTCCGTTCTCGTAGAGCACGGTGTTGTTGCAGTATACCACGCCGGGCATTTTGTCGGAGCCGGTAAGCCGCCGCGGGAACGCCGAGTTGATAATGTCGTTGAATCCGGACTGCGACGCGTCGGGAATCCACTTCTCGTCGGAGAACCAGAAGTAAACCGGGTGGCTGTCTTCGGAGTCTCTCTCCGCGACGGCGATCATCACGCGGGAGACGTTCAGGAACTCGCCGACGAGCCGGAGCGAATCGGTGATGAGGTCTTCAAGGTTGTTCCGGGTGATGAAACTCGACGAAATCTCGCTCATAAGCTCCTGCTGTTTGAGACGGTCGCGCATTTGCTTCATCTGATCCTCGTTATCGACGGCGTTGCCGAGAAGCAGGCTCGCGGATTGCAGAATGTCGGCTTCGCGCTCCGTGCAGAGGGTTTCGTCGTGGCAGTTGTCGAACGTCACAAAGCCCCAGTACTCGTTCTGAAGATACACGGGGAAGCCCATAATCGCCTTGATTCCGGACGCTTCGAGCTGCGATCTCGAGCCGCCGACAGGGAGGTCGCTCACGGACGAAACGATGTGCATACGCTTTTCAAAGCGCGCGTCCCACTCCGGGAATCTTAATATGTAGTCGGTGCCGGACTGCGACCGAAGCGAATTGGCTTCGTATTCCTCGGTGGCGCACCAGCCGTGCAGCTGATAATAGCAGGGTATGCCGTCGTGTACGCCGGCTTGCCAGATGTACACGCGGTCGAGATTTATGCAGCGTGCCATTTTTTCCATACTTATCCGGAGCGTCTCGGCGAAATGCGCCGGATCCGCCGTTAACAGTATGATAGCCGCCTCGTTCACGAAGCTGAGCAGTTCGTCGTTGCGGCGGAGGTCGATGCTTACAGCCTCGGCGTGGTGTTTTTCGTTCAGGTAAATGCGGTCCTGAAATATTATCGCCGCGCCGATAAACGCGCCAGAGATGAAAACCGACTGCAAAACCTCAATCAGGCGCGCCCGCGCGTCGAGTTTCGCAACGCTTTCTATGAACGCGATGACGTCCGGGTGGAACAGCGCGAGCGAGAATACGACGACCGTCGAGGCGGCGGTGACTGCGAGCAGGACGACGCGCGTTTTGCCGCGGCACATAAAGAAGTCGAGTATCAGAGTCATAGCGAAATACACGGACAAGCTCGAATCCGCGCCGCCGTTCACGAAGAAAATAATCGGGAATATAACCACGCCCATCGCGAACAGCATAAACGTCGTCGCCGGACCCGCGATTCGGTACGGAGTTCTGACGGCGACGACGAGCAGCAGCAGCACCGACGTAAGCAGTACGAGCATCGTGATGATGTTGACCGGCGGCATTCCCTCCGCGATACGCGCCGCCATAGCGACAGCCGCGCTCGACGCGCCGAGTAAGCAGACCAGTATCAGGACTCTCGACTTGAACGGTCTCTCGGTCGAGAACAACCACTTTTGCAACAACGCCTTAACCCTTTTCATAAAAAAAAGATAATCCTTTCGTCAGTAACCGTGCGAGTAACCGCTTGGTCGGGCAATCGGGCTCCCCGCGAAGTCCGGGAGTGCTTTGCCTATACTATGGCTTTGCGTTTCCAGCGTCCGGTAGCGTAGTAAATGAGACAGCTTCCGGCGGCGATTGCGAAGCAGATGACCATAGACCAGTAGATTCCGGCGGGACCGCCGCCGGGGAACTCCGCGGTTTTTGTATTCGTAACCCACACATAGGCGAGCGGTACGCGCATCAGCACCGTGCAGATTACCGTTATGAACATAACGGGCAGCGTGTCCCCCGCGCCGCGAAGTACGCCGCCGGCGGGCTGGAGGAACGCCATTATTATGTAGTCCCAGACCATTATACGCTGTATGTAAACGCCCCACCTGACGATTTCGTCAAAATGCGGCTCGTCCGGCTTTATGAACAGCCCTATCAGTTTGCCGCCGAACAAGTACACCGCGGCGAAAAGTACGATAGAAGTCGCCATCGTCGCAACTGTGATAATGCGGAAGCCCTGCTTCACGCGGTCGAGCCTGTGCGCGCCGATGTTCTGCCCGGCGAACGTGCTTCCGCCGAGAGAGAACGCCTGGCTCGGCAGCATTGCGAGCGCGTCCACCCGGGAGAATGCGGTAGCCGCGGCGACGAACACCTTGTCAAGCTGGTTGCCCGCCGCGTCAAAGACGACTATGCCGTTGATGAGCCGCTGTACAAAGACGTACGAGCTTGACAGCACGACCTGCTGAACGCCGGAGGGCAGTCCGATACGCAGAATGTGCCGCACCATAGTCTTATGCGGGCGCAGAGTGCGGCGCGAGATTCCGACCGTGTTTTTCATACGCAGCAGCTTCAGCAGGCAGATTACCGCGCTCGCCGTCTGCGATATGACCGTCGCCCACGCGGCTCCCGCGACGGAGAGGTCGAACACCACGACGAACAGCAAATCGAGCGCGACGTTCATCACCGAGGTAAGCAGCAGAATCATCAGCGGGAATACGGAGTCGCCCATACCGCGCAGAATACCGGACAGTATGTTGTAAAAGCCGACCCCGACCGCGCCCGCGAACATAATCATCAGATAGCTGTGAGACAGCGAAAACAGCTCGCCGCCCAGTTCGTGAACCTTTATCGCGCGGAGCATAACGCCGGACAGCGGAATCCCGAGCGCGGTAATCGACAGCGTCGCGATTAACGCCATAACGAGCGAGGTTCCGACGGCGACGGACAGATTTTCCTTGTCTTTCGCCCCGAAATACTGCGAGACGACGATAGAAACGCCGGAGCCGACCGTCATATAAAACACGAAGAACAGGTTCTGAATCGGCGTAGAGGTACCCGCCGCGGACAGCGCGTCGGCGGAGACGTACCGCCCGAGTACGAGCGAGTCCACCGTGCTGTACATAAGCTGCGCGATGTTTCCGATGAGCAGCGGCACAGAAAACCGCATCATCGCGCCGAGCGGGTTGCCCGTCGTCATATCGCGGACGGCGAACAGTTTGCGGAACAGCGGCGTTAAGCCGGATTTTTGTCGCAAATGAGTCATTATTAACCGCTTAGCCGACGGAGCCTCCCGCGCCTGACGTTCCGGCAGAACGCCGCTCCCGCGAGGCGCGCTTTACCGGAACGGATTGCCCCGCAACCGCCGCGGTCGAAGCCCGTGCGCTAAGTCTCCCAACTCTTTCATCAATTTCCGGTATTATACAATACTTCGGAGCAAATGTAAAGAGCGAGTTGAAAACGTTGCCCGACCGGGCGGCAGTCATTTCTCCGCGGGGCGCGTGAACAGCGCGAACACAAGCGAGAACAGAACGGCGGCGGCGATGCCGGCGGAGGTCGCGGTGAGCCCGCCTGTGAATATGCCGGTGAAGCCGCGCTCAGCCACGGCTTTTTTCACGCCGTTCGCGAGAGAGTAGCCGAAGCCGGTCAGCGGAACGGACGCTCCGGCTCCCGCGAATTCGGCGAGCGGTCCGTACAGTCCGACCGCGCCGAGAAAAACTCCCGCGACGACGTACGCCGTCAGAATACGCGCCGGGGTGAGCTTCGTGCGGTCGATGAGAATCTGCCCGATTCCGCAGAGCGCGCCGCCGACGAGAAAGCACTTCAGATAGGTCGCAAATATTTGCATAGTTACCTCCGGGAATTAGAAGTCAGATGAGTGCGGCGCGCGGTCGGGGTTAAGGTATTTCGGCAAAGCGTCCGCGACGGCGTTTTGCCGAAACAAGAGCGCAGGGAGGACTTGTCCGACCAAGCGATAAATAAGCGCAGGGAGGGCTTTGCCCGACGAAGCGATAAATAAGCGCAGGGAGGACTTGCCGACGAAGCGGCTAACGTTCCAGCGCGACCGCGTAGCATATTCCGGGGATACTCTCCCCCTGAAGCGCGGAGGTCGCGGACAGCAGCGCGCCGGTCGCGCAGAACAGCACGCGTTTCAGCGAGCCGTCGCGCAGCTCCGGAATCAGCTTCCCCGCGAGTACGGACGCGGAGCAGCCGCAGCCGGAGCCGCCGCAGTGCATATCCTGCTCCTCGCGGTTGTAAATCATTAAGCCGCAGTCGTTATAGCGATCCGAAATGTCGAAGCCGTCGCGCAAGAGCAGTCCGGTGAGAATGTCCGCTCCGTGCGCGCCGAGGTCGCCGGTCACGATTAAATCATAGTGATTCGCGGGGACGCCGAGGTCGCGCAGGTGCGCGGAAATCGTGTCATAAGCTGCGGGAGCCATCGCCGCGCCCATATTGCTCGGGTCGGAGATTCCCGCGTCGATTATCACTCCGGTCGTCGCGTGAGTGATATATACGCCGGCTTTGCCGGAAGCCGCGGACGTTCCCCCGCGAGCGGTCGGCGGAGCCGGAGCGTGCGGGTTAAGCGGCGGGAGGGCTTTGCCGGAAGCCGCGGAGGATAATATAAACGCGCCGCAGCCGGTGACGGTGCGCTGCGCCGTCGGAGTGCGCTGTCCGCCGTATTCGAGCGGGGTTCTGAACTGCCGCTCCGCCGAGCAGAAGTGCGAGCCGGTGACGCACGCCGCAACGTCGAAAAAGCCGCCGTCGAGCAGCATAGCGGCGAGCGCGAGCGACTCCGCGCTCGTGCTGCACGCGCCGTACACGCCCCAGTAAGGCGCGCCGAAGCCGCGCAGTCCGAAGCTCGACGCGGTGCATTGCGGGAGCAGGTCGCCGGCGAGGATGCAGCCGAGCGCGGACGGCGGCAGAGACGCTTTTGAGAGCGCGGCTTCGAGAGCGGCGGTCTGCATTTTGCTCTCCGCCTTTTCCCAAGAGTCCTCGCCGAAAAACGCATCGTCCGACAGATAATCGAATATTTCCGAGAGAGGTCCCTCCCGTTCGCGCTTGCCGCCGACGCAGGCGGAGCTTATAACGGACGGCGGCGACTCAAAACGCACGGTTCGCTTGCCGATTTTTTTCGCTGGCATATCTGCCTCCGTAGTATTTCCGACTTATTCCGCGCATATCCGAGAACGGGAGAGTAACGCGCGCGGTACGGCTGTAGTTTGCGCGGATTTTCCGATTTTACTCTTGCCTTGCGCGAAAATAAGGGATATAATATATATTAGCCGCTTGGTCGGGCAAAGCCCTCCCTGCGCTCAATATTTTTCGCCGTCTGAGGACGGCTCAAAAACGCCGCTGCCGTTCCGTAGGCTCGCAAGCTCGCTGACGGAACGTTACTCGCGGCGGCGAGCGAACCCGTTCGCTCGCTCACGTTGCTTACCACTCGGTCGGGCGAAGCCCTCCCGTCGCTCAAAGTTTCGGCACAACGGCGGTGCGTGGCGCGCCTGTGCCGAAATGCCGTCCCCGCATACTGCCGCGCGCTCGCAGTCTTCAATTGCGCAGCGCAGTGTGCGGCGACCCGCCGCAACGACCCTGCGCGAACCGCGTGAGCGCGACTGCCGGTCCCGGGGGTAGGGGGGGTTCCGGGGGGCTTTTGGGGCATAGCCCCTGTAGTCCCCCGGGAATACGTCCCGCACTCCGCGGAGTGCGAAATCCTACCCCGACCGCGGGCGCATAACGCCGCGAAGCGGCTCCGCCACGGCGAAAACTGCCGAACGGCAAAAACAGAGTGTTTTCGCTCTTGCAATAAGCGTGAGATGTGCTAT
>JAITNK010000088.1 GCA_031290515.1 Oscillospiraceae bacterium | reverse complement strand
CCGCCGGAACCGTTTGCCGGGCAATACCCCGAGCCGGAACAGTATGCGCCGGCGCACTCCGACCCCGCGCCGGAAGCGTTCTCGTACACGCCGCCGCTTCCGAAACCGGAACTTCCGGCGGAGCCGCCCGAGGCTGACGAGTCCGACGCGGCGGACGACAAGACGTTTTGGAAGCGCGTTCTGTCGGACGTAACGGAGAGCCGGAACAATTTTCTTTCCGCGATTCTCACGGACTCGACCTGCAAAACGAACGGACGCGCGGTCACGGTTTATGTGCAGGGTGCGGAGTTTCTCGTGTCGCAGCTGCGCGAGGAGCCGTTTTACACGGAGCTGTCCGAGCTGTGCGAGCGGCGGCGCGGCGGCGCGATTACACTCAAAATCGAGGCGGCGCAGTCGGTTTCAGACGAGCCGAGCCTTGACGATTTATTCAAATTTGATATTGTAACGGAGGTTTAACTATGGCAAAGGGCGGATTTCGGGGCGGAAGTCTCGGCGGCGGCGGTCAGCAGAATATGCTGCGTCAGGCGCAGAAACTTCAGGAGGAGATGATGCGCCGTCAGGCGGAGCTTGAGACTGCGACGTACACGGCGAAGTCCGGCGGCGGCGCGGTTACGGCGACGGTTTCGGGCAAACGCGAGATAGTGTCGCTTACAATATCGCCGGACGTGGCTGACCCGGAGGACACGGAAATGCTCGCCGACCTCGTCACGGCGGCGGTCAACGAAGCTCTCCGCGCGGCGGAAGCCGCGGCGAGCGAGGATATGTCGAAGCTCACGGGAGGGCTGAACCTCGGCGGGCTGGGACTGTAGACGCGCGGCTCCGCCGCGCGAATTAAGAATTACGGAGCCGCGCGGGCGCGGCGTTATTCGCCCGCAGGCGCGTTCCCCAGCGCGGGCAAAGCTCGCGCTTGAGCGACAGTCGGGGCTATGCCCGACCGGGCGGTAATAGCCGACAAGTGTCGGTCCCGCGCCCGCAGGCGCGTTCCCCAGCGCGGGCAAAGCCCGCCGCTTGAGCGACAGTCGGGCTATGCCCGACCGAGCGGTAATAGCCGACAAGTGTCGGTCCCGCGCCCGCAGGCGCGTTCCCCAGCGCGGGCAAAGCTCGCGCTTGAGCGACAGTCGGGCTATGCCCGACCGAGCGGTAAATAAAAGGTAAATAAAACAGGAGGTCAATCATATGAAATTCTTACTTATTTCGGGGAACCCGAAGTCCGGCGGACTGTGCCGCGCACTCGAGACCGCAATCGAGAACGGCGCGCGGGACGGCGGCGCGGAGGTAACGCGGGTCACGACCGGCGGCGTCGAGCGGTGCCGCGTCTGCGGGGACGGCTGGGGAACCTGCCGCGACACGCACAAGTGCGCGTTCGGCGCGGGCGCGTTCGACGAGCTTCAAACTCTTGCGCGCGAAGCGGACAGAATCGCGATTGTCACTCCCGTATACTGGGCGGAGGCGTCCGAAGGTCTGCTCGCGTTTCTCGACAAACTGCGCCGCTGCGAAGCGTTCGGCGGCGACGGACTGCGCGGAAAGCCTGTGCTGCTCGCCGCGTCGCCCGGGGGGAGCGGCAACGGACTCGTCTCCGCGCTTGACCAGCTCGAGCGTTTCTGTAAGCACACGGGCGCGAACGTCTTCGACTTCATCGGGCAAAACCGCTGGAACGCAGCGTATAAGCAAAAGGCGGCGTACGAGGCGGCGAAACTGCTCGTTACCGCGCCGGACAACTTCGGCGCGCGGTGAATGCCGCGGAGGAGACCGTCCGCCGCTGTCCGTGGGGCGACTCGGGAGACGCGCTAATGCGCGAATACCACGATTGCGAGTGGGGGAAACCGTGTTTCGACGAGCGCAGGCTCTTTGAAATGCTGACGCTCGAGGGTGCGCAGGCGGGGCTTTCGTGGGCGACCGTGCTGAAAAAACGCGAAGCGTACCGCGCGGCGTTCGGCGGATTCGGCGTTCGCGAGGTTGCGGCGTACGGCGGCGAAAAGACCGCGGAACTGCTCGGCAACGCCGGAATTATCCGCAACAGGCTCAAAATCGCGTCCGCGGTGCGGAACGCGAACGCGGTTCTGCGGCTCGGCTCGCTGCGCGAGTTTCTGTGGAATTACGTTGACGGAGAGCCGGTCGTGAACGCGTGGGAGCGGCAGAACGATATGCCGGCGACTTCGGAGCTGTCGGACAGAATCAGCCGCGATATGAAAAAGCTCGGCTTCACATTCGTCGGCAGCACGATTATCTACAGCTATTTGCAGGCGGTCGGAATCGTGAACGACCATATGACTTGGTGCGGGTTCAGGTTCGGTAAATAATAAAACAGCGGGAGCCGGAAACTCGGCTCCCGCTGTTTGCCCGCGCGGACTATACCGCGTCGTATCCGGTTGCGGCGATTGCGGCGCGGATACCGGACTCCGCGACCGCCGTTTCGTCGAACTCGACGACCGCGGATTTCTTGCGGCGGCTCGCCTTGACCTTGCGAATCCCCGGCAGCTTGCGCACCGCGTCCTGCACCGCGATTTCGCAGTGACCGCAGGACATACCCTCGACTCCGATAACAATCTTAGTCATACTGAACCTCCGCTCGAATTTGGTTAGTGTAATCTAACCTGCGCTCCGAATCGTATCACACGGCATTCAGGTTGTCAAGCGTTTTTTAACGGCGTTCCCGCTCGGACATCGCGCGCATTACAGACGAAATCGCGGCTTAACCGGCACGGAAAGACGCGCCGTGTCCGCTGCGGTGAAAAATACTCGCCGGGCGTTGATTTAATGTTTGCTATTCTGCGTTTGTTGTGGTATAATTGTAAAAAAAAGGAGCGTGCATTATGTCAAAGATTCTGATAGCTTATTTCTCGCAGACAGGAAACACGAAGAAAGTCGCCGAGGCAATCGCCGCGAAAACGGGAGGAGAGCTTGCCGACATCGCGGGACCCGCGACCCCGCCCGCGTCTGATTTGAGCGCGTACGACGTCGTGTTCGTCGGAACGCCAAACTGGGCGGCGACTTTCCCGCCGCAAGTCAAGGACTTTCTCTTGTCGCTTAACCTTGCGGGCAAGAAACTCGCGGTTTTCGTGACGCACGGCAGGGGCGGTCTCGGCAATATTCCCGACGACCTCGCGAAGCTGCTGCCGGACGCCGACAAGACGGAAGTCTATGACGGCAATCTGCCGGACGGACTCGACGCGTGGCTTGCCGCGGCGGGCTTCTGAGTTAGATTTGTATCTGTGCGCCGCCTGAAAATACACATTTGCGGGTGAATATTTGCGACCGGCGGTGTAACAGATACGCACCCCGACGCAACCAAAAGTATCGTTAAGGGCGCGGTCGTCGGGGGCATAATCGCGGGACCCGCCGGCGCGGTCGTCGGCGCGATGGTCGGCAAGGAAAAAGCCAAAAAATAAATCCGTCTCACACCGAGCCGCGGCAAACGCCGCGGCTTTCGCTTGTTCTCCGTGCCGCGCAGCCGCTATTTTCCGACGCAGAAGCGCGAAAAAACGCGCTCTAACGTGTCCGCCGCGACGCTGCGTCCGTTAAGCTCGGCGAGCGCGGAGAGCGCAAGCTCAAGCTCCGACAGAGCCGCGTCCGGGGTAACGCCGTCCCGCAGAGCCGCGGCGCAGGCTTCGAGCGACGCGGCGGCGCGGCGCGCGCAGTCGAACTGCCGCTCGCCCGTGATAAGCTCCGCCGTACCCGCGTCCGACGCGTCGGGAAGAAACCGCGCGATTTCCGCGAGCAGCTCCGCGATTCCGCCGCCGTCCCGCGCGGAAACGCTGACCGAACCGTCAAACTTCCGTCCGGACGCGGAAAGATCGAACCGCGCCGGCAAATCGGACTTGTTCACGACCGCGATCGCCGCCGCGCCCTCCGGAACCGCCGCCGCGACCGCAATGTCCGTATCATCTGCGGCGCGCGAACCGTCGAATACGCACAACACTATCGCGCTCGCGGCGGCGGCGGCGCGCGACCGCTCGATTCCGAGCCGTTCGGCTTCGCTTTCCGCGGCGCGGATTCCCGCCGTGTCGGTGAGCCGCAGCGCGATTCCGCCGACGGAAATCCGCTCGGCGAGAGTGTCGCGCGTCGTGCCCGGTTCCGCGGACACAATCGCGCGGTCATATCCGAGCAGCGCGTTGAGCAGCGTCGATTTCCCGGCGTTCGGGCGGCCGGTTATCGCGCAGGCTATGCCGTCGCGCAGTACGCGTCCGCGCTCAAACGTTCCGGCGAGGGCGCGAAGCGTACCCGCGGCGGCTTCGGCTTCTCCGGCGTACCGCGCGGCGTCGAACTCGCCGACGTCCTCGTCCGTGTAATCGACGACCGCGTGAAAATGCGATTTTATGTCAATCAGCGAGTCGTAAACCTCGTCCGTTTTGCGCGCGACCGAGCCGAGCAGCTGGCTCGCGGCGACCGCGACGGCGGCTTCGCTCTCCGCGTCGATAACGTCGGCGACGGCTTCCGCTTCCGCGAGACCGAGCCTGCCGGAGAGGAACGCCCGCCGCGTGAACTCGCCCGCCGCCGCCTGCCTCGCGCCGAGCGAAAACAGCGTGCGCAGTGCCATAGACAGCAAAACCGGCGAACCGTGGCAGTGAAACTCCGCCGACGCTTCGCCGGTGTAGCTGTGTCCGGCTTCAAACAGTATTGCGGCGCAGTCGTCGATAACCCCGCCGTCGGTTCCGCGAAACTGTCCGCGGACGAGCTTTCCGAACGCCGGAGCTTTGCCGGAACGCGGAACGAAACAGCGGGAATATATCGCGCCGGTCTCATCTCCGGAGAGCCGCACGATTCCGATTGCGCTCTTGCCGCCCGCCGTCGCAACCGCGGCAATCGTGTCGCTCATTTTTTCCGCGAGATTGCGGTCTTTGCCGCCGCGACGATATGTTCGGCGGTCAGCCCGTACTCGCGGGCGAGAAAGTCCTCGCCGCCGACCTGCCCGAAGCGGTCTTCTATGCCGACGCGCTCGACGGGTACCGGCACGGTCGCCGCCGTGACCTCGGAAACCGCGGCGTACAGTCCGCCGACGACGTTGTGGTTCTCCGCCGTGACGATTGCGCCGGTCTCGGCGGCGGACTTCGCGATAAGCTCGCGGTCTATCGGTTTCCAGGTGAAAACGTCCGCAACGCGCGCGGAAATACCCTCCGCCGCAAGCGTTTCCGCCGCAACGAGAGCTTCGGCGACCATAATGCCCGACGCGATAACCGTAACGTCCGCTCCGTCCCGCAGGACGCTGCCGCGCCCGATTTCAAACGCGCTCCCGGCGGAGTATACCGCTTTCGCGGTCTTGCGCGGGAAGCGCAGGTAATATACGCCGTAGTATTTGTCGGACGCGAGCTGCGAAACGAGGTCGCCGAGCATAACCGGGTCCGTCGCGTCGATAAGCGTAATGCCGGGGATACTGCGCAGCACACCCATATCCTCGAACGGCATATGAGTCCCGCCGTTGTGCGCCGCCGTAATGCCCGGGTCGGAGCCGATAAGCCGCACGTTCAGCTTTGCGTAAGCGCAGGAAATCATAATCTGGTCGCAGGCGCGGCGCGACGTGAAACAGCCGAAGCTGTGCGCGAACGGGATTTTTCCCGCGGCGGACAGTCCCGCGGCGACGCCGACCATATTCGCCTCCGCGATGCCGCACTCAATCGCGCGGTCGGGGAACTTTTGGAAAAACGGCTTCATTCCGAACGCCGAGACGAGGTCTGCGTCGAGGTAGACGACGTTCGCGTCCGCGTCCGCCGCGGCGGTGAGCGCGGAGCAGAACGCGTCCCGCATTGCGACCGGCGACTTCTTGATTTCAGAAAGTACGGTATACATTACTTCGCGCCTCCGATTCCCGTGCGGATTGCCGCGATTGCGGACTCCGCTTCCTCTTTTGACACGGGCAGACTGTGGTTGAATTCAAGCCCTTCCGCGAAGTTCGCGCCGTAGCCCTTGACCGTGTCGAGTATTACGGCGGTCGGCGCGTCCGCGAGTCCGTCTTTCGCGGTTTGCACCGCGCGCGACACCGCGTCAACGTCGTGTCCGTTAACTTCAAGCACGCGCCAGCCGCAGGCGGCGAACATTCCGGCGATGGACCCGCCGCCGAGTACGTTTTCGACGTATCCGTCGAGCTGCTGTTTGTTCTCGTCCACGAGCGCGACGAGGTTTTTGAGTCTGTGCGCCCGCGCGAACCGCGCCGCTTCCCAGACCTGCCCCTCCTGACACTCGCCGTCGCCGAGAATGACGAACGTATACCGGTCCGCGCCGTCGAGCCGCGCGCCGAAAGCCATACCCGCTCCGGCGGACAGCCCCTGTCCGAGACTCCCGCAAGTCATATCCACGCCCGGCGTTTTCGTCCGGTCAACGTGACTCGGAAGGCTCGTCCCGCCCGCGTTCAGCGTCGCGAGCAGGTCGCGCGGGAAAAAGCCGCGCAGAGCGAGCGCGGCGTACAGCGCGGGTCCCGCGTGACCTTTCGACAGCACAAGCCGGTCGCGGTCAGCCCGCTGCGGGTTCTGCGGGTCGTGGCGAAGTTCGCCGCCGTAGAGTACGGCGAGCGCGTCGGCTATACTCATACTGCCGCCGATGTGTCCCTGCCCGAACGCCGCGAGACATTCGATTGCCGCGATTCGTATCTCCGCGGCGAAAGCCTCAAGTTCGCTGCTGTTCAATATAAATCTCTCCTTAAAAAGGTTTATTCTTGTACTTGCGGTACAGTTCCGCGTCGATGAAGTCCGCGTAAAGTTTCTGCGCGGCGGACGACAGCGAGGACTCAACCACGCCGTTTTCGGCGAAGTATCCCGTCGCGCTGTTTATCACGGTGAGCGTCCGCATAAGCTCGCGTTCGAGCTTTATGAACGAGTCGCCGCCCCAGCCGAGCACCGAAAACAGCTTCGGCATCAGGAACGTCGGCGAGAAGTCCCCGCCGTCTCCGTAAAATATGTCGCCGACTATCGCTTTCGCCGCGTCGTTCGCCCAAATCAGATACGGCGCGGAGTACTTGTTGTAAAAACCCTCCGCCGACGTATCGTCAACGTCTATGCCGAGCGCGCGGTAGCCGATGTCGCCGCGCCCGAGCCACGGGCGGTGGTCGCCGTATATGACGAGTACGACCGGCTCCGGACTGTCCCGGAGCGAGTCCGCAAAAGCGTACAGCCGCTCGTTTGTGTCCTGAATGCCGACGAGATAGTTCGACAGCATATTGTAGACTTCTTCGGTGTACGCGTCCGGATTGACGATTCCGACGCCGTTGTTAACGTCCGTCTTGTATCCGCCGTGGTTCTGATACGTCAGGTTGTGCATAAAGACGCTGCCGCCGTCCGCGGTCGCCGAGTCGTAAAGCGAACGCACAAGCGGGAAGAAAAAACTGTCCTCCCGCGAGGAACCCTCGAAACTCTCGAGGAAATAGTAGCTTCCGAAGCCGAGTTGTTTGTGGACGGTCTCGCGGTCGTAATACCAGCCGTCGCCCGCGTGGAACCCGGTCGTCGCGTACCCCTGCTCGTTGAAGTAATCAACGAACGAAACGCTGTACGAATAATCCGTCGGCTCGTCCGCGAAGCCGGTGAGGAACATTCGCTCCGTGTTTTTCGTGCCGCCGCCGAACACGTTCACGACGAGGTTTCCGGTTATCGACTCCGCCTGAAGCCGCCGCCATTCCGCATACGGGTCGCCGATGAGCTTTATGTCCGAAATCGCTTCAAGGTCGCAGTAGGATTCGAGCATCAAGCTGACTACGTTGACGCGGCGGTCCGCCGGAATGTCCTCCGCCGGGTACTTCGCGAGTATGCGCCGCCCGGCGTTCAGCTCCGTGTTCGTGATTGCGGGAATCGGTTTCATACTCCGCAGGAACGGATAGACGAACCCGCGCGAAACGTACTTGTACACGCTGCTCGTAAGCTGCTCCGACGGGGAGGACGTTTCGGTTTCGCCGAAAACGTAAGGCGCGGCGGCTTTGTCGTATACCGCGTCCGCCGAGCACAGTACGGCGGAGGAGAACAGCAGCGCGAACGAGACGAGAGAAGCCGCGGCGCGGACTTTGCGGTTCGCCGTAAGCAGCCGCGCCTTTATCATAAAGACGCACCAAACCACGCCTATAGCGACGCACAGCAGGACAAAAGTGAGACGCAGATTCCACTGAATCGAGAACTGTCCGATGACGGCGGCGGACTCGCCCGCGTTCTTAATGTCGGCGGCGATAAGCGGACTGCCGCGTATGTCGAGCTTGAAGTAGTTGAGGAACGCGAGGAAGACCACGACCACAGCCGATACGGAAAACGCGACCCACACTCTTCCGAACGCGAAAAACAGCGCGTAAATCAGCAGTACGCACGGCAGAATGTTCAGAAACAGCGTCGCCGGGGAGCGGAAGTAGCTGATAAACAGCGGAACTCCCCATTTCCCCGCCGCGAGCAGCAGCGACAGCATTGTGATGCATACGCCGAGTACGCCGACCGAGACGAACGCCCAGACGCGCGAGCTGCGCATAGCGTTTACCGCGGCGCGGATTTTCTTAATTTGCGTTTCGATTGTTTCCCTCTCCAACGTTTTCCCGCCCCCTGCGCCCGCAGACGCATACGCCGCACAAGCGCGGCTCCGCAATTCTTAATTCTTAATCCGCTCGGCAAAGCCGTGCGCTAAAACGCGAGTCTCGTCTCTATATATGCGGCAAGCTCCGCGACCGGAACGCGAACCTGCGCCATACTGTCGCGCTCGCGCACCGTCACCGCGCCGTCCGTCTCCGACTCGAAGTCGTAAGTGACGCAGAACGGCGTTCCGGTTTCGTCCTGCCGGCGATAACGCTTGCCTATAGAGCCCGCGTCGTCAAACTCCGCCGTAAACCGCTTCTGCAAATCGCGGAACACGCGCTCCGCCGGCTCCGTCAGCTTCTTTGACAGCGGCAGTACCGCGGCTTTTACCGGCGCGAGCGCGGGGTGAAGCCGCAGGACGACGCGCGTGTCGTTCTTGTCCGCGTCCACGACTTCCTCGTCGTAAGCGTCGCACAGCGCGGTAAGCAGTATGCGGTCAACGCCGACGGCGGGTTCGACGCAGTACGGAATGAAATGCTCGTTCGTATCCTGGTCGAAGTACGACAGATCCTGTCCGGACGCGGTCTGGTGCGCGGTTAAGTCAAAGTCCGTGCGGGACGCGACTCCCCACAGCTCGCCCCAGCCGAACGGAAACAGATACTCGATGTCCGTCGTCGCGTTCGAGTAGTGCGACAGCTTTTCTTTCTCGTGGTCGCGCAAGCGCAGATTCTCCTCCCGGATACCGAGCGAGAGCAGCCAGTTTTTGCAGAACGACCGCCAGTACTCAAACCATTCAAGCTCGGTTCCGGGGCGGCAGAAGAATTCAAGCTCCATCTGCTCGAACTCGCGCGTTCTGAAAATGAAATTGCCGGGCGTAATCTCGTTGCGGAAGCTCTTGCCCGTCTGCCCGATACCGAAGGGGAGCTTGCGGCGAGTCGTGCGCTGTACGTTTTTGAAGTTGACGAACATACCCTGCGCCGTCTCGGGACGCAGATAAATCTCCGTAGCCGAATCCTCCGTCACGCCCTGGTGCGTTTTGAACATCATATTGAACTTGCGTATATCGGTGAAGTCGGACTTGCCGCACGCGGGACACGGTATATTATGCTCCCGAATGTACGCGGTAAGCACATCGTTCGGCAGACCGTCGGCGACCATATCAATTCCGTGTTCCTTATTGTATTCCTCGGCGAGATGATCCGCGCGGTGCCGCATTTTGCACGCTTTGCAGTCGATTAGCGGGTCGTTGAAGTTCACGATATGCCCCGACGCCGTCCACACCTGCGAGTTCATCAGCAGCGCGCTGTCAAGTCCGACGTTGTACGGACTTTCCTGAATGAACTTTTTCCACCAGGCGCGCTTGATGTTGTTCTTCAGCTCGACGCCGAGCGGACCGTAGTCCCACGAGTTGGCGAGTCCGCCGTAGATTTCGCTTCCGGCGTATACGAAGCCGCGCCCTTTGCACAGCGCGGTGATTTTATCCATAGTCTTTTCGCTGTTAAGCATAGTAAACACCCCTGTAATTGTTGATTACAGTATATTATATAACATTTCGACGTACAAGTCAATGCGCGCCGCGACAATTTTCGCGCGGACGTACCGCCCGCAAATATTGCTTGCAATGAGCCGCCGGATACGTTATAATACCCGCAAGCGGATATTAT
>JAITNK010000028.1 GCA_031290515.1 Oscillospiraceae bacterium | reverse complement strand
GAGCCGATCATAAGCTCCAGCAGACGTTTGGACTCCGATTTGAATTGTTTCTTTGCCATTGTATGTTGTACCCTCCTTGTATTAGCCGCTTGGTCGGGCGAAGCCCTCCCTGCGCTTATTTATCGCTTGGTCGGGCAAGCCCTCCCGTTGTTAGCCGCTCTGCACGGCAAAGCCGCGCTGTCGCTCAATATTTTTCGCCGACTGGGGTCGGCTCAAAAACGCCGCTGCCGTTCCGTATGGCTCGCAAGCTCGCTGACGGAACGTTACTCGCGGCGGCGAGCGAACCCGTTCGCTCGCTCACTCGGCAGCGGCTGCGGTGCGGTTGCGCCGCGCGCTCACAGTCTTCAACTGCGCCGCGCACAGTGCGGCTGTGCGACGCAACGACCCTGCGCGAACAGCGTGAGCGCGACTTTCGTTCCCTTAAGCCAAGGGGAGAGTGCAGAGAGGGGGCGAGCGGCGTTTGAGCCGCCCCCTCTTTGCACCGCGCCGCTCGCAAGCGGCGCAAGCCCGCCCGCGGCGAAACGCCCCGCACTCCGCAGAGTGCGAAACCCTATCCTGCCGCGTGCAACAGAACCCTACTTTTCCGCGAGTGCGACGCTTACCGGAACGCTGACGGTGTCGCCGTAGCAGGAAAACACGTCCTCGACATACTTCCTGTCCGGCTTCGGCGTGACGAGCGAGACGAGCGGAACGATGACCAGCCCCGCGAGCATAGTGAATGCGCCCGCGTTAATCGGGGACTGAAGCAGAACCGGGAAGCTGCTTCTGAAAAAGATATTCAGGAGCATTACGCCGGACGCAAACACAAAGTTGACCCAGACGGCGGCTTTCGACACGCGCTTCCAGTACAGCCCGTAGACGAACGGCGCGAGAAACGCGCCGGCGAGCGCGCCCCACGATACGCCCATAAGCTGCGCGATAAACGTAACTCCGCTCTTCGACTGAATCACTGCGATTACGGCGGAAACCGCGATGAATACCGCGACGAGCCCGCGAATCGTGAGCAGCTGCTTTTTCTCGCTCATATTTTTCGCGAAGCTGCCCTTTACGAGGTCGAGCGTCAGCGTCGAAGCCGACGCGAGCACGAGCGACGACAGCGTCGAAATCGAAGCGGCGAACACGAGAACGATAACCACGCCGATAAGTATATCGGGGAAGCCGCGCAGCATTTCGGGAATAACCGCGTCGTAAATCATCGCGCCGTCCGCGGTTTTCATAGCGGCGGACTCAAAAAGCCGTCCGAAACCGCCGAGGAAGTAGCACCCGCCGGAGATTACGACCGCGAACAGCGTCGAGACGACCGTACCCGTTTTGATGTGCTTTTCGCTTTTGATGGAGTAGAACTTCTGCACCATTTGCGGCAGTCCCCACGTTCCGACGGAGGTCAGCAGCACCACGCCGAGCAAATCGAGCGGCTTGGGTCCGAAGAACGACGCGAACACGCCCGGCTGGTCGCCGGGCTGCTCGGCGAGCGATTTCACCGAGCCGAGGAACCCGGCGTTCTTTGACAGCACCGCCGCGATGACCGCGACGATTCCGGCGAGCATAATAAGCCCCTGAATGAAGTCGTTGACCGCCGTCGCGGTGTAGCCTCCGAGTATGACATAGACCGCGGTGATAACCGCCATAATGACGATACAGACCGTGAAGTCGATGTGAAACGCCATTTCAAACAGCCGCGAAAGCCCGTTGTAGAGCGACGCGGTGTACGGCACGAGGAACACGAACGTGATGACCGACGCGCCCGCGCGGAGGCTTTTCGCGTCGAAGCGTTTGCCGAAAAAGTCGGGCATAGTCGCGCTTTTGAGGTGACGCGTGATGACGCGCGTCCGCCGCGCGAGGACGACCCACGCGAGCAGGCAGCCGATAAACGCGTTGCCGAGTCCGATCCACACGGCGGAGATTCCGAATTTCCAGCCGAACTGACCCGCGTATCCGACGAACACGACGGCGGAGAAATACGACGTGCCGTAAGCGAACGCGGACAGCCACGGTCCGACGGAACGCCCTCCGAGGACGTAGCCGTCAACGGTTTTGCCGCTTCTGCGGAACACGAGTCCGACGGTGACGGTGATTGCGACAAAGAACACGAGCAGCAGGATTTTGATTAACATTGCTTTGCCTTTCCGCGCGTAACGCGCCTTTTGTGTTACCCCGGAAATATAAAACGCCCCCGGGATATAAATCCCGAGGGCGCAGCGTTTATTCGCTGTCGCGGTACCACCTCAGTTTCGCGTTGCCTCACGGAAACGCGCTCGGCGGGTGCGTCGGTAACCGAAACAAAGTCCGGGTACAGACATACCCTGTCGCTGTAACGGGCGACCCCGTCGTGACTTACGCACGGAAATAATCCGCTTCTGACACGCGGCTCGCGGGATGTATTCGCTCAAACTGTCCGCACCCGCTTACACCAACCGCGGGTTCTCTGCGCCGGAAGCACGGAGAGCTACTTATTCCCGGTCATTGCCTTTAGAATTAAGAGGAGTATAGCGCAGGTCAGGCGGTTTGTCAAGAGTTATTTTTTTGCTCTTTTTCGCCGACGTATAGTTTGCCGTTAATACCCTTCGTTAATACCCTTGACAAACCGC
Source organism: Oscillospiraceae bacterium (assembly GCA_031290515.1). GTDB lineage: Bacteria > Bacillota > Clostridia > Oscillospirales > Oscillospiraceae > JAIRRO01. Next base: position 9,280 of record JAITNK010000028.1, on the reverse strand, counting down.
GCGATATATTATAAAATGCATAAGTTAAAGTTCGGATAAAGTCCGGACAACGCATACGACACACCCCGGAGGAAACAGAAATTATGGAAAACCTTGAGCTTAAACAACGCGAGATAGCCGGACGAATCCGCGAACTGCGCGAGATTGTCGGACTTTCGCCCGGAGAAATGGCGGCGAGCACCGGCGTTCCGCTCACCGAATACCTGGGCTGCGAAGCGGGAAACGCCGACCTCACGTTCGCGTTCCTGTACCGCTGCGCCGCCGCGCTCGGCGTTGACATAACCGACCTCATCGAGGGCGCGGCTCCGCGCCTTACGAGCTATACGGTTACGCGCGCGGGAGACGGTCAGCGAATCGAGCAGGCGCACGGAATGGTTTATTATTCGCTCGCGCACGCGTTCCGCGGACGGCGCACGGAGCCGCTCCGCGTCACCGCGATATACGACGCGGCTCTGCAATCGCGCGAAATCGAGTGCACGACGCACGAGGGGCAGGAGTGCGACATCGTCGTATCCGGGACGCTTCGCCTGCGTATCGGCGAACACGAGGAGACGCTTTACCCCGGCGACTGCGCGTACTACGACTCCGCGACTCCGCACGGTATGATTGCCGCGGGCGGCGCGGACTGCGTTTTTTACGCGATTGTCATCGACCCGGAGGGCAGCCGCGAAGCGTACTCCCCGCGCGTCGCGGGGGACGCGGTTCTGCAAAGCTCAAAGGTTGTGCATACCGGCAAAAGCCGCGTGTACCACAACTTTGTCGAGACGGAGGAGGACGAGAGCGGAGTCCTCTCCGCAATATCGTACAAGAATCTTGACGCATTCAACTTCGCCTACGACGTCGTGGACGCGATTGCGGCGAAAGAGCCGCAAAAGCTCGCGCTGCTCCACTTGTCGAGCGATATGACGGAACGCAGGTTCACGTTTGAGGACGTGTCGAAAATGTCTCAGCGCGCCGCGAATTACTTCACCGCGCTCGGCATTTCGCGCGGCGACCGGGTGCTGCTCGTACTGAAGCGAAACTGGCAGTTCTGGATTTCCGTCGTCGCGCTGCACAGAATCGGAGCGATAGTGATTCCCGCGACAGACCAGCTGCTCGAAAAAGACTTTGAGTACCGGTTAAACGCGGCGGGAGTCACCGCGGTTCTCGTCACGGCGGATCACTCGAACGCCGCGGAGGAAGCCGACCGCGCGATAGCGAACTGCCCGCAAGTCAGGACGAAAATCATCGTCCGCGGCAGACGCGACGGCTGGCGCAGCTTCGACGACGAGGTGGAGCTTTACCGCAGCTCGTATCCGCGCACGGAAAACACGCCTTGCGGCGACGACCTTATGCTGATGTTCTTCACGTCTGGCACGACCGGGTATCCGAAAATCGCGTCGCACAACTTCAAATACCCGGTCGGGCATTTCGTCACCGCGAAATACTGGCACTGCGTCGATCCCGACGGACTTCACCTTACAATTTCCGACACCGGCTGGGCAAAGGCGATGTGGGGCAAGCTCTACGGGCAGTGGCTGTGCGAAGCCGCGCAGTTCGTATACGACTTCGTGCGGTTCGACGCGAACGAGATTCTGCCGCTGTTCGCGAAGTACGGCATTACGACGTTCTGCGCCCCGCCGACGATGTTCCGGTTTCTCATACGCGAGGATTTGTCGAAGTTCGACCTGTCGAGCATAAAGAACGCGACAATCGCGGGAGAGGCGCTCAACCCGGAGGTTTTCTATCAGTTCAGGAACGCGACCGGGCTGTCGCTTATGGAGGGCTTCGGACAGTCGGAGTCGTCCGTAATCGTCGCGAACGTCGCGGGTATGACCCCAAAACCCGGCAGTATGGGCAGACCGGTCCCGCAGTACGACGCGATAATCGCGGACGCGGAGGGAAAGCAGCTGCCCGCCGGAGAGGTAGGCGAAATCGTGATACGCACGGGTCCCGGCGAAGTTCCTGGGCTGACGCTCGGCTATTACCTCGACGAGGAGAACACCGCCAAAGTCTGGGAGGGCGGCGTTTACCACACGGGCGACACGGCGTGGGCGGACGAAGAAGGCTATTTCTGGTATGTCGGGCGCACGGACGACCTTATCAAATCCTCCGGCTACCGCATAGGACCGTTCGAGATCGAGAGCGTCATTATGGAGCTGCCGTATGTGCTTGAATGCGGCGTTTCGCCGGTGCCGGACGAGATTCGCGGGCAGGTCGTCAAAGCGAGCATTGTGCTTAAAGGCAAAGAGCCGTCCGACGAGCTTAAAAAAGAGATACAGAACTACGTCAAGGGACGCACCGCGCCGTACAAGTACCCGAGAGTTATCGAATTCCGCGACGAGCTTCCGAAGACAATCAGCGGAAAGATAATGCGGAACAAACTATAACGATTGACAATTACGAGAACCGGACGGGGTTCCCCGCGTCCGCACTCGCGTCAACCACCCCGCGAGCGCGCGTGCGCGCCGCGTCCGCAGACGCGTACCCCGTGCGAACGAAGTGAGCACAGAGCGACAGAGGGCTTTGCCCGAGGGAGCGTATAGTGAGCACGAAGCGACAGAGGGCTTTGCCCGAGGGAGCGGATAAACGGGCTTTGCCCGAGGGAGCGTATAGTAAATGACAAGTAAAATCCGCAGTCTCGGACTGGGCGGAATCCGCGGGTTTGAGGTCTCGGTGGAGTGCTTTCTCTCCGGCGGACTGCCGGGGTTCGACGTCGTCGGACTGCCGGACGCCGCCGTGCGCGAGGCGAGAGAGCGCGTCCGCGCCGCGGTAAAAAACGCGGGAATGAAGTTCCCGACGACGCGGATAACGATAAACCTCGCTCCGGCGGACGTTAAAAAAGCCGGCACGGTCTACGACCTGCCGATACTGCTCGGACTGCTCGCCGCGCAGGGCGAGATTATGCAGCCGGAGGACGACTGCGGATTCTTCGGCGAGATTTCGCTGACCGGAGGGCTGCGTCACGTTCCGGGCGCGCTGCCTATGGCTCTCGCCGCGGGACGCGCGGGCATAAAAAAGCTATATGTCCCGGAAGACTGCGCGCGCGAGGCGGCGTTCGCCTCCGACGTCGCCGTATATCCGGTGCGGGACGTTCACCAGATAATCGCGGCACTGTCGGGAGAGCTTGAGCTTACGCCGGTTCCGCCGCCGGAGGTGACGGACGAGCGCGGGTCGGCTCTCGACTTCTCGGACGTGCGCGGGCAGGAAAACGTCAAGCGCGCGCTCGAAGTCGCCGCCGCGGGAGGACACAACATTCTGCTTATCGGCTCGCCCGGGGCGGGGAAGTCTATGATGGCGAAGCGGCTTCCGCTGATTCTCCCGGATATGACGCGCGAGGAGCGCATAGAGAGCACCGAAATCCACTCCGTCGCCGGAATGACGAGTGCGGAGCAGCCGTTTTTGCTGTCTCGCCCGTTCCGCAGCCCGCACCACACGGTGAGTATGGCGGCGATGACCGGCGGCACCGCGATTCCGCGCCCGGGCGAAGTCTCGCTCGCGCACAACGGAGTTTTGTTTCTCGACGAGCTGCCGGAGTTCCACCGCGACGTGCTCGAAAGCCTGCGCGCGCCTCTCGAGGACGGCGAGCTTACGATTTCGCGCGCCGCGGGCAGCGCGAGCTATCCGTGCCGCTTTATGCTTGTCTGCGCGATGAATCCCTGCAAATGCGGCTGGCACGGACATCCGTCCGGCAGGTGCACCTGTTCCGGCTCGAGCGTTAAGCAGTACCGCGAGCGGCTTTCGGGGCCTCTGCTCGACCGCATAGATATGTATGTAGAAGTCGCGTCGCTCGAGTGGGACGACCTCACGGCGCGCGACAGAGCGGAGTCCTCCGCCGAAATCCGCGCGCGAGTCAACCGCACCCGGGACGTTCAGCGCGCGCGGTACAAAAACTCCGAGACAGACTGCAACGCAAGGGCGAACACACGCGAAATCGAGGAGCATTGCGCGCTCTCGCCGGAGAGCGAAAAGCTGATGAAACGCGCGTTCGACACACTGAAGCTCACGGCGCGGAGCTACGACCGCATACTCCGCGTCGCGCGGACGGTCGCCGACCTTGCGGGGGGCGGGAACATAGAGCCGCCGCACCTCGCCGAGGCGATACGCTACAGGACGTTTAGTATAGACAGATGACAACTTACGGGAAACGGATAGCGGAGGGCGCATTATCACTAAGGAAATAATACTGCTCAAACAGGGCGAAATGGTACTCAAAGGCGGGAACCGGCGCAGCTTTGAAATGCGGCTCGAAGCCGCCGTCAGGCGGAGGGTCGCGCAGTACGGCGGGTTCAGCGTCGGCTCGAAGCAGTCGGTGGTGTTCGTCGAGCCGCAAAGCGAAACCTGCGACGTTCCGGGGGCGTTCGGCTCGCTCCGCGGACAGTTCGGAGCGGCGTCGCTGAACCGCGCCGTTGAGTGCGAAAAAGACGTTTCCGCGATAGCCGAAACGGCGAAAACCTATCTCGCGGACGACTTCGCGCGGGCGAAGTCCTTTAAGGTCGAGACGAAGCGCGCCGACAAGCGGTTCCCGATGACCTCGGTCGAGGTCTCGCAGTACGTCGGCGGCGAGCTTAACGAAGCGTTCCCGCAATGCGCCGTGAATATGAGAAATCCGGAGCTGATGGTACTCGTCGAAATCCGTGAGGACTCCGCTTTCGTCCACGGAAACGCGGTGCGCGGCGCGGGCGGACTTCCGCCCGGCAGCGCGGGACGCGCGGTGTCGCTGCTGTCCGGCGGGATAGACTCTCCGGTTTCGACGTATCTCGCGGCGCGGCGCGGACTTCGCATCACGCCGGTGCACTTTTTCTCGTTTCCGTACACGTCGGAGCGCGCGAAAGAGAAAGTAATCGAGCTGACGCGAATCCTCGCGCGGTACTGCGGGGTGACGACGCTCGAGGTCGTGCCGTTCACGAGAATCCAGGAGGAAATCGCGCGGGGCTGTCCCGAGGAATTCGGCACGATTATAACGCGGCGGTTTATGGCGGAAATCGCGGAGAAAATCGCTTTCCGCGTCGGAGCGTCCGCGGTCGTCACCGGCGAAAACCTCGGACAGGTCGCGTCGCAGACGATTGAGTCGCTCGCCGTCACCGGAGCGGGACTGTCGCTCCCGGTGCTGCGCCCGCTTATCACGTTCGACAAGCGCGAGATAACCGAGTGGGCGGAGCGAATCGGGACGCTCAAAACGTCGATTCTGCCGTATGAAGACTGCTGCACCGTGTTCACGCCGCGCCGCCCGAGTACGAAGCCGCGACTCGCGCGGATAACCGAAGCCGAAGCCGCGCTCGACCGCGAAACGCTTATCGCGGAAGCGTTCGCCGGAACCGAAAAAATCAAAATAGACGAAACGGGAATAATATAATGCCGAATGATTACAAGAAACCTCCGCAGGACCCCGGCGCACCGGCGAACGGAAGTCTCGCCGCGCCGCTTCTGCCGCGCCGCTATCTCGACCGCAGAGTCGGTACGATAATCCCGCGCGGACTCGTGCTGACGCGGCAGATTATGATGGTCGTCGCCGTCGGCGCGAACGCGTTCGTCAATATGGTGATGAACACTAAGCCGGAGCTGTACGCCTCGCGGCTTAACGACGTCGCCGCGTGGGTAATCGTCGCGCTTCACGCGCTGCTGCTCGTTTACTGCGCCGCGGTGTACTCGCGGTACTACGGCGAGTCGAAAAACGGCAGTGAAATCCGCTCGGCGAAAACCGCGCAGAAGTACGCGTGGATGCCGCTCAATCTCTCGCTGCTGACGCTCGGGTCGGTCGCGGCGTATGTGTTTGTGTTCGTGAAATACCTGTCCTCGGCGGAAGAGAACACGCGGCACAACGGCATTATACTCGCGGCGGTCGTGTTTCTTATCGAGAACGTCGTCGTGCTGCTGATACGCGCCGACACGCTCGCGATTTTCAACTCGGACTACTGGATTTCAGGAGTGTACAGGGTTTCGTACGACGTTGTGACGGAGATTCGCGTCGTCTCCCGCGCGGTGCCGGGACTCGGTTTCAATTTCAGGGCGGAGAAAAAGGTCTTTTTCGAGAGCTACGACGAAAACAGAACCCTCGTCGGGCGCGATATGATGTGGGAACACGACTTCAGCTGGCTCGAGGAACAGATTTCCGGAAAAGGTCCGAAATCCAAGAGCGCGGACCGGATAAAATACACGCGGTACGGTGAAAAAGCGACGAAAAAGAAAAAGAAAAAGTAGAAAACAGCGCAGGTAATCCATAAAAAGAGTTCCGGCAAAAGCCGCAAAGCCGCTCTTGCCGGAACCGGAGCGGCGGGAGACTTTCCCGCCCCTGCCGGCTTGCCGGCAGGGGACCCGGTTTGCCCGCCGGGCGGAGAAAACATATGACATATACCGCAGAAATAATCTCGGTCGGAACAGAGCTTCTGCTCGGCAATATCGCGAACACCGACGCGCGGGACGTATCCGTCGCGCTGTCGCGGCTCGGGATAAACGTATTCTGCCACACGGTCGTCGGGGACAATCCCGGGCGCGTTACGGACGCGGTGAATCTCGCGAAAACGCGCGCGGACATTATCATAACGACGGGCGGACTCGGACCGACTTACGACGATATGACCAAGAGCGCGGTCGCCGCGGCTTTCGGGAAAGAACTCGTACTCGTCGAAGCCGAGGCGGAGAAAATCCGCGAGTTTTTCCGCCGGCGTCACCCGGACGTACCGATGACGGAGAACAACCTGACGCAGGCGTACCTGCCGGACGGCGCGACGGTATTTTCAAACGGCGCGGGTACCGCGCCCGGCTGCGCGTTCGAGTCCGGCGGAAAGTATGTGCTTATGCTCCCGGGTCCTCCGCGCGAATGCATCGCAATGCTCGAAAACGAAGCGGTGCCGTATCTTAAACGGCTGTCGGACGGCGAGATTTATTCGCATAACATATATGTGTTCGGCATAGGCGAAAGCGCGGTCGAGGACGCTCTGCGCGACGTTATGCTCGCCGGCTCGAATCCGACGCTCGCGCCGTACGCGAAGGACGGCGAGGTTATGCTCCGCGCGACGGCGAAGGCGGACAGCGAGGCGGAAGCCGAAAAAATGCTCGCGCCCGTAATCGGCGAGGTGCTGTCGCGTCTCGGCGACAAGGTCTACGGCATAGACACCGGCTCGCTCGAGGCGACGGTCGTCGCGCTGCTCAGGCGCAAGGGAATCACGGTTTCCGCCGCCGAGAGCTGCACCGGCGGACTCGTCGCCAAGCGCATTACGGACGTGCCGGGCGCGTCGAGCGTGTTTCTCGGCGGCGTTATCGCGTACACGAGCGAGGTCAAAACGCGGCTCGTCGGCGTTCCGGCGGAACTTATACGGTCGTACGGAGTGGTTTCCCGGCAGGTCGCGGAGTCGCTCGCTATGCGTGCGCGGGAGAAGTTCGGTTCCGACGTCGGAATCGGAGTCACAGGAGCCGCGGGTCCCGGCGCGGACGCGGACGGCAACCCGGAGGGTACGGTATACATCTCGGTCGCCGCGCGCGACGGAGTGTGGACGCGCCGTCCGCTGCTGCTCTATGACCGCGCGCGAATACGCCACGCGGCGGCGTCGAACGCGCTCGATATGGTGCGGCGGTATCTCGCGGGGCTGACGGTGGCGGATTAGCCGCCGAAGCCGAGGATTACTGAAGCGGCGTTCTGCCGAAGCCTGAGCGCGGGAAGACTTCGCGGACCGGGACGTTAATTCCCAAGCACTTCGCAGACCGTGTCCAAAGTAGTGAAATAGACGTTTTTGCCGTCCCGTGACAGAAACCGCGCTATTTTTTCACCGTTTTCGTCGAGACCCGCGTCCACGATTACGATTTTGCCGCCGAGCTTCACCGCGCCGTCGAGCCAGCGGAGACTCGCCGCGGTCTGCTCGAGTCCGCCGCCGTCGCCGCGGGCGACGACGAAAACGTATGTATCGATTCCCTTGTGCCGCGGAACGGGCGTGAAGCACACCCGCGCGGACGTTTTCCAGATTACAGCCATCGCCGCGAACAGCGCGGCGGCGAGCGCAAGCTCCGTGAAAATTCGCATAAATACCACCTCCGTTTTAGTCAAAGTATCTTATGCGGCGCGTACGGAATTTGTTAACGATAACGACAGGGAGGAGTCCGAAGTATGACGCCGGTTACGGCAGCAGTTTCCGCCGTGGTTTTCCGCAATGAGGACAACGGATATACCGTTCTGCGCTGCGACGGCGCGGACAAAAAGGGCTTCTCCGCCGTCGGCTCTATGCCGGACGTACTGCGCGGCGAAACGCTCGAGATGACCGGAGAGTGGTCTACGCACAAGCAGTACGGCGAGCAGTTCACGGTCGCGGAGTACAAGCGGTACGCGCCGACCGGGAGCGACGCGATATACAGCTTCCTGTCCTCCGGCGCGATTCGGGGCGTGGGTCAGGGGCTTGCAAAGGCAATCGTCGTCAAATTCGGCGAGCGTACGTTCGAGGTCATCGAGGAAAGTCCGGAACGGCTTTCGGAGATTCGCGGAATAACGCCGAAGCTCGCCCGGGAAATCGCGGTCGAGATGCGCCGTACGGCGGGACTGCGGCGGCTGTCCGAATTCCTGTCGAAGTTCGAGGTCACGGCACTCGTCTGCGCGCGGCTTTACCGCGAGTACGGCACGGAGTCCGAAGCCGCGGTGCGCGAGAATCCGTACATACTGCTCGCGCCGGAGGTCGGCGGGAAATTCCGCTCGGCGGAGCTTCTGCGCGAGTCGCTCGGCTTCCCGGCGGACACGCCGGAGCGAATCGAAGCCGCGGTGTTGTATGAAATGCGCCACAATCTCCCGAACGGTCACGTTTTTATCCCGGCGGACGCACTTGTCGAGGCTACCGCGGTGTTCCTTCGCGGCAGGGGCGACGCAGAGTCCGTAGGCGCGGACGCGGTCGCCGAGGCAATCGTCGGAATGTGCGAAGAAGGGATTATCGTCCGGGAGGAGATCGGCGGCGACGACGCCTGCTATCTGCCGGAAATGCACGCGGCGGAGACGTACATCGCGGAGACGCTGCGCTCGGCGCGGACGCCCGCGGAGGGCGGGACCGCCGACGACGCGGTCAACGTGGACGTTGACGCGCTTATCGCGGAGCTTGAGGCGCGCGAGGGCGTGCTTTACGCGGAGCTTCAGCGCGAGGCTGTCCGCGCGGCGGCGAAGTCGCGCGTCACCGTGCTGACCGGGGGTCCCGGAACCGGAAAAACCACGTCGCTCCGCGCGATTCTTGCGCTGTACGACAAAATGGGGCTGCAAACGCTCCTGTGCGCGCCGACCGGACGCGCGGCGAAGCGTATGAGCGAGCTTTGCGGCAGGGACGGCGCGGTG
>JAITNK010000021.1 GCA_031290515.1 Oscillospiraceae bacterium | reverse complement strand
AGACGTGTGCTCTTCCGATCTATTGGAATAATGTAGGAAGCGTCAAACTTAATCTCGACGAGGTTGTACTCTATCAAGACGAAAACGGAGCGGTCAAACTTAACGGTTACGTTGAGATTAAGTTCGATAAGGTCAATGTACACGTCGGTTTTGATAAGTGTTTTCTCAGCGTGGACAACACAATCACGTCTCAGCTTTCGTTAGCCGCTAAGTTCAAAAAAGAATTAACGCTTGCTTCCGTAGGTCTCGGGCTTCTGGGCGTCGCCTCTGTTACGGCAGATTTGACCCTGAAAATAGGGTTTGACGGAACTGCAACAGTAACGGTTACGGTAAAAACAAACGAGACGGTGGAGCTTTCCGACTGGTCTCCGAAATTGAGCTTTACCCAGCGCGGAACGCCAACCGTCACGGCGGAGTTGCACGCGAAAGGCTATATAAAACCGAATCTAAAAGCTCATCTGCAATGTCTTGGGCGCGAGCTTGTCTGTGTGGGCGCGGAAACCGGTGTCGAGGCGGAGGTGCTGTTTGAGGGTACTCTGTCGGAAGACGGCGCGACAAGCTGCTTCGACGTGCAGTTCTGGGTGCCGCTTCGCGTCTATTTCACCTACGATCTTACGTTTAGTACTTGGATCGGCAAATTTGGATGGGAAGGCAGTAAAGAGCACGTCTTCTGGGACAAAAAATCAAGTCCGGTGCTTCTGCACTGGCACTATGAAGACGGCGTTCTGGTTGATAAATGTACGCAGACTAAAGAAGAAATTGACGACGAGAATTTCCCGCCCGACGGTATTGAGGACGATCTCGGAGACAGCGCCTACGACAGCCTGCGGCTCTCCGCGTACTACGTCTCGTACGAGTCCGGCGCGACGGCGAACGACAGGCTGAACGTTGACTATATCCCGGGCGGGTATTCCGCGTCCGACCTGCGGTTCTCGTCCGACAACACCGGCGTTGTGACGGTGGACGGCTCCGGCAACCTGCACATTGCGGGCGACGGTTCCGCGCTGATTCGCGCCTACACGAGCGACGGCGAGTATGAGGCGTTCTGCGGCGTTCTCGTCGTGCCGGACTTCAAGGTCGATTTCCACCCGATTATATAGGGAGGCGGAGTTATGTTAGACGTTGCCGCGGCGAACGCTCTCGCCGCGCAGCTCGCGTCGTACTCGGCGCAGCTCAGTCAGGCGAAGCGCAGTATCAGCGATTATAAAAACGCGTTGCAGGCGAACTGGCAGTCGCCGGAGATGTCCTATATCGGCAGGGCGGCGGACGCGCTTCTCGCGAAGCTCGACCAGTCCCTGCGCGAGCTTGACCCGCTCGCTTCGGATATTCGCGCCGCCGCCGCGGAAATCAGAAGCGAGCAGGAAGCGGCTGCGGCAGCCGCCGCAGCAAAGGCCGCCGCGGACGCAAAAGCCGCGGAGGAAGCGCGCGCCGCGTCTGCTAACTCGCAGCGTCAGCAGCAGGCGGCGCAGATCGGCGCGGAGCTTGAGTCCGCCCGCGCTGCCGCGACCGACGCGAAACGCGCGCTCGACGAGGCGAAGCGTCAGCTTGAGGTTGCAAAAAAGAGTCCGCTCGCGGTGATTCTGAAGCCCGCGGCGGAACTCGCGGTCGCGGCGGCGCAGAAAAACTGCGACGGCGCGGCGGCAAAGGTCTCGTCGCTTCAGTCCGCGCTCAATAATCTTTCTAAGTAGGAGCGTTTTTTACTATGGCAAAGCAGGTTTCAAAAAAAGAAGCGACGTTCTTCCTCCTGAAAACGGAGAGCGGTCAGCAGATTTCCGCGCGCGAACTTCAGGCGGTCGTCACCGGCGCGGTGCCGGAGCTTATACGGGCGGAGCATAAGTCGCGCGGCGGGGTACATTCTCTGCGCTACGACACGACGGGGCTTGCGAAGCTCACGGAGTACCTCGCCGTCCCGCTGACGCGTGAGGCGTTCGCCGCGCTGCTCGCGGAGCTGTACCTGTCGGTGCGGAAGCTCACCGGTATGCGCTTTGAGGAGCGGAATATTCTTCTGCGCCCGAACCTTATTTACATACGCCCGGAAACGCTTGCCCTTCGGTTTATTTACGTTCCGGTGCAGATGTATAACAGCGGCTTCACCCCGCGGGAACTTTACGCCGCGCTCGCGCGGAACATAAAATTCTCCGCGCCCGGCGACGAGGAACTCGCCCGGCGGCTCGGCGAGATAGTCGGACGCGGAATCAACCTGTCGCTGTTTGACCTTGAGGAGTTTATTAAAAGCCTGTCCGCGCCCGAATCCGGCGGCACGGTCGTCTGCGAGAAGTGCGGCAGGGACAACGCCGCCTCCGCCCGGTTCTGCGTCGAGTGCGGCGCGACTCTCGGCGCGCCGCGCGCACCCGCGGCACCGCCGCCCGCTCCCGTATCCGCGCCGCCCGCTCCCGCACAGGACGAGACGGAGCGCGCCGCGACCGCGCCGTTTATCAGGCTCGCGCGCACCGGCGCGAAAATGCAGCTGCAGAAAGAGACGGTCAGCGTCGGCAAGAGCCGCTCCGCCGACTTCCCGATAACCGACAATCCGTCGGTCAGCCGGATTCACGCGAAAATCAGCGTACGCGGCGGGCAGTATTCCATAACAGACTGCGGCTCGACGAACGGCACTAAGGTCAACGGCGTTACGCTTCAGCCGAACGCCGAGTACGGGCTTTTGCCCGGCGCGAAAATCATCGTCGCAAACGAGGAACTTGACTTTTACTAACCGTTTGGTCGGCAAAGCCTCCCGTAGCTCAAGCGCGAGCCTTGCTCGCGCGGAGAACGCGTCTGCGGACGCGGAGCCGACCGTGTCGGCTCTCTCATTCCGCCCGGTCGGCAAAGCCTCCCGTAGCTCAAGCGCGGGCAAGGCTCGCGTACGGATTTTTTCAAAAACAGTGTGGTAGAATATTCGTGATATATTTTCGCCGCAGTCGCTGCCGTGTGAGCGAGCGAACGAGTTCGCGAGCCGCCGCGAGTAACGTTCCGTCAGCGAACGCAAGCCTAAGCGCAGCGTTCGCCTACGGAACGGCAGCGGCGTAAAATTCGAGCTTTGCGAGAATTTATTGAGCGCAGGGAGGGCTTTGCCCGACCGAGCGGTAAGTACGGCTCCGCGCCCACAGGCGCGTTCCCTGTGCGCGCTTGCGAGCACGGAGCGCAGGGAGGGCTTTGCCCGACCAAGCGGTAAATACGGCTCCGCGCCCGCAGGCGCGTTCCCTGTGCGAGCTTGCGAGCACGGAGCGCAGGTCGGATTCATTCCGACCAAGCGGTAAATAGCTTCTCCCGACCAAGCGGATAATCCCCAAGCGGTAAAAAGGAGCGTCACTATGTCAGTTACAAAAATCAACACAGACGGCGTAATCACCGCCGGAGACGCGGCAGGTTCCGCAAAAAGCAAGGTTTCCGCCGCAAAAAACGGCGTTGCGGACGTGCGCCGCAGACTCGACGGCGCGGTTAAGGCGCGACGCAATATCGACGCGCGGCTTGCGTCGCTCGAAAAGCTGCTCGGCTCCGCCGAGGAGCAAATCGCGGGCGTTCGCGCCGTCGCCGACAGCGGTGCAAACCATTACAGAACCGCCGACGACAATCTGAAGAAAAAGTTTTAGAGAACACGCAACGGCGCGTATTCGACGCAAAACCGCGGGGGAATCGCTTCCTCCGCGGTTTTTTATATTGCCCTGTCTGCGCTCCGTACCCGCAAACTCGCACCGGGAACTACGCGGCGGCGGGGAGCGGCTTTGCCGGAATGCCCTGCCGTCGCCGCGCCGTCGCCGTTCAGTACGCCCGGTACTCTCCCGCGAGCGCGAGCAGACAGAAGAAATACAGCAGATTGTCATAGTACCTGCGTTTGTCGCGCCTAAGCTCAAGCCCCCAGAACAGCTTTATGTAGTGTTCGCGGTACTTTTCCGCCGCGAGCGACGAACACGCCGTCGTCGCCATAAGCCCGAGCGGGTGCAGCATACCGGTCTCGCTCGCGTCCGGCTCGCGGAACTGCGGCGTTATCACCGTGCCGTCAGTCTCGTGGACGAATCCGAACTGCTTTCCGTCAAGGAAAAACCGCTGTATCGCCTCGGCTTGCGCCGGCTGCCACTCGTCCGCGCCGTACCACCCGAAGTCGAGCGCGATATTCATCGCGGTGCGGTAAGCGTCGGAGTAAAAGTAGCTGCGGCTGCCGTTCCACTCGGTCGGAGTGCCGTCGTAATTCGCCTGATTCGGATTGAGTCCCGTACCCGCGTCGCACGTCTTTCGCAGGAATTCCCGCGACAGCCGCGCCGCGTCGCGGAAGAACTCCGCGTCCTCCGGGTTGCCATACTCCGCGAAAAGTTCGTAAAAATGCGGCAGGTGGTACGACGGGTCGGTGAACGGCGCGTTCGGAACGAAGCGAATCAGCTTCGTCGCCGGGTCGAACATCGGTTCGTGTTCCTTGTGTACCATCTCGCGCAGCATCGCGCGGCCCTCCGCGCCGTAGTCGAGTACGCCCGCGCCGTTACCCCAGCGTCGTTCGGCGAACAGCAGAGCCATCGCGAAATACTCTTCGCCGTCCGGCGCGGGACCTTCGCTGTTTCGCGCGCCGTCTTTTTTGCACGACCACGCGAAGTAGCCCGCGTTCTCGCCCGAGTGCTGGTACATATACTTTTTTGTCCAAAGCCAGATGCGGTCGAAAACGTCCTTGCGGTTCATTTGCAGTGCCTGCATCATACCGTAGCTCTGCCCCTCTGTGCGGACGTCGTCGTTGCCGGTGTCCACCATATAGCCGGTTCCGTCGTCGTTCTCGAAGTAGATTCTGTGTTCTCCGAAGTAAATCTCCGCGAACGCGCTTTCGATTTTCGCGCGGATTTCCGCTTCCGGATAGCCGCGCTCTGCGAGCAGATTCGCGTACTTCCCGGTTTTTACCGCGTTTCCCATTACAATTCCTCCAGTATTTTTATGAATTCGTCGTGTGAATACAGTATGTTCACCGCGCCGAGCATCGCTTTCGAGCCGAGGTTCGTCGGCAGTCCGAGCTTCGAGAGCAGCCGCGTCCGTCTCTCCGCCGCGTTGTCCGTTCCCGAAAGCCCGAGCGCGTACAGGTCGGCGGAAGTCAGCGCGCCGCGGAGCGCGGACGCTTCGCCGTCAAGCGTCGCGCCGCAGTCGCGCAGAGCTTTGAGCAGCACCTCGCGGCTCATTCCCTCGACCCCGAGCAGGTTGTTGCTGCGGCGCGTATGCGAACGTTTACGGCGTTCGCGTCCTATTATCTCCGGAATGTACGCGTGCAGGACGCGGCAGTCTTTGAGGCTGCGTCTGAGGTAGTTTCGCAGTTGCAGCCCCGCGTCGTCGGAGTCTGTGAGTATGACCGCGCCGCGCTCTTCCGCGAGGGTGCGGATATACTGCCGAAGCTCCGGGTTGCCCTGCACCGCGAAGCCGGAGATTTCGACGACCGTTGCGTCAACGCACTGCGAAACGGTGTTTTTGTCGTACCGTCCCTCAACGATTATGACCTCGCGCACGCGCGGCTTCTCCGTCATACGATAAGCTCCGCGACAAGCTCTGCGAGCCGCTCCGTACCCGCGCCGGAGTTGACGGCGAGAGCCGCGTCGCAGCAGGCGAGTACGCCGAGCCGCAGTTTTTCCGCCGGTACTTTCCGCGCCGCCGCGAACAGTTTCTCCGCCTGCCACTCGAATTTCGTTTCCGTGTCCGCCATAAACTCGCGCACCGGAATTTTCGCGTCCGCGTACTGCCGCGCGGCGTACAGCTTGCGCGCGCTCCGTGAAATCGCGGCGACGATAACCTGTCCCGGCTCGCGCATTTCGAGCATTTCGCCGAGTATGCGGAACGCGGCGGAGGCGTTTCGCGCCGCGACAGCGTCCGTCAGCTCATAGCTTTTCGCGTCGGGCGTCGGCTCGACGAGCGCGTCAATCTCGCCGCGGGTAATCAGTCCGCCGCCGTGGAACCCTATTTTTTCGACGTCCCGGGCGAGAGCCGTCATAAGTCCGCCGCTCCGCTCCGCAAGATACGCCGCGTCCGCGGACGTGATTTCGCGCCCGAGCGCGTTGACGCGGCGGACAGTCCAGGCGGCGAGCTTGTCCGGCGGCTGCGGCGCGAACTCGACGGCGTTTATATGTTTAAGCAGCGACTGCACCGCTTTGATTCTGCGGTCCGGGCGGAACTCCGCCGTATCGAACACGAAAACGAGACACACTTCGTCCGTCAGCGACGCAATCAGCGTCTCAAGCTCGCCGGGCGCGGACTTTTTCGCCTTAGCGTCGTCGTCGCCGTCCGCTTCCGCGTCCGCGCCGCGCTTCGGGAACAGCGGATAGTCGCGAACCTCGACGAGTACGCGTCCGGACAGCGCGGGCACGGTCTCCGCCGCGCCGGAAAGCTCCGCGAGACTTGTCCGCGCGCCGTCGAGCCTGCGGAGGTCGAACGCCTCCGCGCCCGGAGCGATGAGCTTTCCGCGCAGAGCCTCAAGCGAGCTTTCGAGCAAGTACCGCTCCTCGCCGAAAAACGCGTAGCACCGCGAAATGTTTCCGGATTTTATCGCGGCGCGCAGCGCGTCGTATGTCGTATACTTAACTTTATCAGCCATTGCGGTACCTCAGCCGTTGATTTTTATCCGAAAATTGCTGTCCGCCGTAACGTCGCCGTCGCCGAGCGTCGTGCGGTACGTTATCCCGCGCTCGTCAAACCGCGCGAGAGTTTCCGCCGCCGGGTGCCCGTAAGAATTGCGACCGACCGAGATAATCGCAAGCTCCGGCGTGACCGCGTCAAGCAGAACGTCGCCGCTCGAGTACCGCGAACCGTGGTGCCCGGCAATCAGCACCTCAATATCCGGCAGAGCGTACAACTCCGTCAGATACATTTCCCCCGCGAAACCGAGGTCTCCCGTAATCAGGCACTCGAAGTCGCCCCGGGCGGCAAGTACGGCGACGCACGCGTCGTTTTCGGCGTCCGCCGCGTCATATGGCGCGAACAGCGTCACGGACGCGGAGCCGAGCGGGCGCGTCGTCGTTTCGTCCACATAGATTATATCCGTTCCGCGCAAAATTGCAAGCGTAATTATTTCGTCCGCGGCGGCGGTGCTGTCCTCGCCGAGTTCCGGGCGCGGAATGTACAGTTCGAGTACGCGGTAGTTCCGGAGAAGCGTCTCCGCGCCGTTGATGTGGTCGGAGTCGAAGTGCGACAGCACGAGAAACTCGATTCGCCGCTCGAACCGTGCGTCGAGATACGCCGCGGCGCGCGCGCCCGCGTCCGCGGTCATACTGCCGCAGTCGATTATCGCGGTTTCTCCGCCGGAGCGCAGCGCGATACACTGCCCCTGCCCCACGTCTATCGCCGTGACTTCGAGAACGCCGGTGCGCGCCGCCGCGGTAAGGCTCACCGCGAGAACGAGCGTGACGGCGACCGCCGCGGTGCTGACGAGCGCGTGTTTCAGTTTCGCGCGGAGCGCAGCGAGCGACACGACCGACGCGTACACATATACGAGCCACGCGAGCGCGTACGCGCCCGACACATAGAGCGCGGCGTACGGAAACTGTGAGAACGCCCGCGCCGTGCCGAGCAGAAACGCCGCCGGAAGCTCCGCGATTTTCGCGGCGGCAAGTCCGGCGGCGGGCGAGAGTATTCCGAAAAGCTCGGCGACGAGTCCGAGACAAAACGCCGTCGGCGCAGCCCAAAGCGACACTACGTTCGCGAGCGGCGACACGACGGAGACGAAGCCGAAATAATACGCGGTCAGCGGCGTTGTGAACGCGACCGCGCCGAGCGAGGACGCGAAGCCCGCCGCGACGAACGCGGCTGCGGCGCGGACCGGCTTTACTTTCGCGAGCCGCGAAGTTCCGAACCGCGCCGTAAGCGACGAGTTTATTCCGCGTGAAAACAGTACGATTCCGAGCGTCGCGGCGAACGAGAGCTGTAAACTCTTCGTCGCCGCGGCGTACGGATTTACGAGGAGTATCAGAAACAGCGCGGCGGACACGCCCGTAACACCGTCCGTGTCCCGCCGCAGGAGCGGCGCGGCGAGCAGTATAATCTGCATAATGACCGCGCGGGAAACTCCGGCTGAAAACCCGCAGAGCGCGGCGAAAAATAACAGCACCGGAATCAAAACCGCGCCGAGTACGCGCTTGTTCCGTATTAAAATCGAAAGCATCGACACGAGAAACGATATGTGCATACCCGAGACCGCCGCGAGGTGTACCGTTCCGGCGCGCGACAGTTCGCGGTACGCCGAAGCGTCGGCGCGCAGGTCGTCCGCGTCCCCGACCGTGAGAGCTTTAATAAGCGGCGCGTACCGCGCGCCGAAAGACCGCTCCGCCGATTCGCTCATTTTGCGCGCGGCGACGGCGGGCAGGTACCGCGCCGAATCTCTGTGTCCCGCCGGCTCGACGGACTTCGGCGAGAACGCCGACAGCCTCGGCGAAGCGTAGCTCAGCTCCGCGTATACCGTGAACGCGTCTCCGGGAACAAGCTCCGCGTCGTCCCCGCGAACCGCGAGCGACGCGCGCAGTCTGCGTCCGTTTACCGTAATGTCCGCATCGACGAACATCGTGTACCGCTCATACCGCGAATATCCCGCCGCGGTCGCGGAGTAAACGCCGATTTCGCCGTCAGCCGCGCGGTACGGCGCGCGAACCGCGTACTCGTGCAGCGCGAACACAAGCGCGCCGGCAGCGGCTGCGGCTGCCGCAATCCGGACGCGCCGGAACCGCCGCATCCGCTTCGGCACGGTCAAAGAAACAGCGACGGCTCCAGCCGCCGCAATCCAGAACGAGACGGCAGGAACCGTATAAACGCACACAAATATCACCGCGGCAAAAGCGAATGAAAACAACGCCGCTTTCCGCAACTATTTTACCTCCTGCTCCAAATTGTCAAACTCCAGCGAAGTGAAAAACTCCGAAAGCGTGATTCCCATACCGTCGCAAAGCATTTTTATGGTTTTAACTTTCGGGCTTTCGCTCTTTCCGTAAAGTATGTTCTTCAGAGAGGACGGCGGAACGGCTGAGATGTACGCAAGCCTGTTAACCGAGATTCCCTGCTCGTCGCAAAGCTGTTTCAACCTGTGACGCACGGCGGCGGAAAGGGTCATTGCATCCTTCCTCACTTTTAGCAGATTACCGCTTTGGCATATAGCCGCTTGCCGGAAATAAGTCCCGGCTGCGCTCGCGCGGGTGATACCCGGGCTTTGCCCGACTGCGCGGTTAATAAATGACGCTCCTATAAATTAGCATATTTTGGAAATGAATGTAGACTATTTTCGACACTTTTCGACAAAATTTTTTGAAATTTTCTGAGCAGGCAATAATTTTCCTGCTTTTTCTGTATTTTCCGTGCGGTTTTTTGTGCGATTTGTATGTTTTTATATATCCAGCCGCTGTTTAATCCTGATTTTATATGCTTCGACTCCGGGCTGGTCGAACGGGTCTATCCCGCGCGACAGGCAGGAGTATGCGCAGGCAAGCTCGAAAAAGTATACAGCCGCGCCGAACCCGCGTCCGTCCGGCTCCGCCGCCGTAATTCTGATAACCGGAACGCCGCCCGCGGCGTGCGCGTCAAGTACGGCTTCCTCCGCGAGCGCGTTCAGCTCCGCGAACCGGCGCAGCGCGACCGGCGAAAGTCCGTCGTCAAACTCCGACGCGGGCACGCGGAGCGCGGAACGCGCGTCCGAAAACCGCAATACGGTCTCGAAAAGGTCGCGCCGTCCGTCCTGAATGTACTGCCCCATCGAGTGCAGGTCGCCCGTGAACGCGGCTGTCGCCGGGAATATTCCCTGCCCGTCCTTGCCCTCGCTCTCTCCGAAAAGCTGTCTCCACCACGCGCCGAGCCGTTCGGCGCACGGCTCGAAGCTCGCGAAAATCTCCGTGCCGAAGCCGGCTTTATAGAGCGCGTTCCGCGCTTCGGCGTAACGGAACGCCGCTTCCGAAAGCTCCGGCTCCGCTTCGGACGCGGCTCCGCGCAGCACCTCCGCGATGTTCACGCCGAACACCGCGGCGGGCAGCAGCCCCGCCGGAGTAAGCGCGCTGTAGCGTCCGCCGACGTTTGCGGGAATATCAAACGTCTCGCAGGAGTATTCGTCCGCGAAGCGTTTGAGCGCGGACGGCTCGTCCCCGGTAACGCAGAGTACGCGGGCGGGCGCGGACGCGCCGTAACGCGCTCGAAGCTCCGCGTACAGTACGCGGAGCGCGGCGAGAGTTTCGAGCGTACCTCCCGACTTTGAGGAGACGACGACTCCGAAGTCCTTGCCGCGCAGCCGCACGAGCAATTTTTCGAGATACGCGCCGGACAGATTATCCCCGCAGTAGTACGCTTCCGGCGCGCCGTCCTCGGCGAGCGCGTCGATAAGCGTTCGCGCGCCGAGACTGCTCCCTCCCGCGCCGACTATGACGACCGCGCCGCACTGTGCGCGCAGACGCGCCGCCGCAGTCTCAAGCCGCGCGACATATTCCGCGCCGTATACCGACGGCAGACCGACCCACTCGCTTCGCGGGTGCGCGAGCAGTTTCTGTCTTACGGCGAACCGTTCTCCGTCCGTCATTCGCGGAACCGCGGCAATCGCTTCCGCTTTCGATATGTCAACCCTTATCATTTGCGCTCTCTTTTCATCTGTTGTTTCGTTTTTACCGCTTTTTGCGGGATTATGTGAAGTAAAACGCGAGAATTTTGCCGAGTATATGCACCCAGGTGAGCCGCGCCGAACCCTGGCTCGCGACGAGCGGGAACTCTCCGAGCGTTTTGCCGTTCGCCGACAGCGTCAGCCTGCCGACGACGTCGCCTTCGTTAACCGGAGCTTTTAGGCGCGGTGTAAGCTCCGCGCGGCGTTCGATATTTTTTGCGTCCTCGAGCCGTACGAGAAGCCGCGTCCGCCCGGAGACCACCGGCTGAATATACTCCTGCCGCCCGAGTTCGACCGGAATCGGGCGCAGAGCTTCGTCCGGCTCCGCCGCGACGGTCGTGAAACCCGCGAACGCGTAGTTCAGCAGCAGTCTCGCGGACTCGAAGCGTTCCGCGCTCGTCTTGTCGCCCATTACAACCGCGACGAACCCGACGCCGCCGCGTTCCGCCGTAGCCGAAACGCAGTACCCCGCGCGGCTTGTGTAGCCGGTTTTAAGCCCGGTCGCGCCCTCGTAGTACCGGATTAGCTTGTTCGTGTTCGCAAGCTCAAACCCGCCGTTTCGGACGCTGTCCGTCCAAATCGTCGTGAACTGTTTTATGAGGTCGTGCCGGATAAGCTCACGGGACATAACCGCAATGTCGCGCGCGGTCGTGACGTGATTCGTGTCGTCAAGCAGCCCGGACGCGTTCGAGAAGTGCGTGTTCGTCATACCAAGCTCCGCCGCGCGCGCGTTCATCTTGTCGGCAAAGCCGCTCTCGCTCCCCGCGAGGTGTTCGGCGAGAGCCGAGGCGCAGTCGTTCGCGGAGTTTGTCGCGACGGCTTTCAGCATATCGCGGACGCTCATACGCTCTCCGGCGAACAGGTAAATATTCGTGCCTCCCATACCCGCGGCGTGTTCCGACGCGGTAACAATATCGTCGAGCGAGAGTCTGCCTGACTCAATTGCCTCAACGGTGAGCAGCATCGTCATAACCTTTGTCACGGACGCGGGTTCGCGCGGGTCGTCGGCGTTCTTCTCGAACAGCACCTCGCCCGTCTCCCGCTCGATTAGTATCGCGGACGGCGACGTTATGTCCGGCGCGCCGAACGACGACTTGTTGTCCGCCTCGGCGAACGGTTCAGGATTTATTTCGCCGGAATCCTCGGCAAGCGCGGTCCCCGTAACCAGCAGGAGCGCGAGCGTCAGCGCGCAGAAACGTTTCATATCAT
Organism: Oscillospiraceae bacterium; assembly: GCA_031290515.1. Classification (GTDB taxonomy): domain Bacteria; phylum Bacillota; class Clostridia; order Oscillospirales; family Oscillospiraceae; genus JAIRRO01. The sequence goes on along the minus strand of JAITNK010000021.1, from coordinate 16,474 downwards.
ACCTCCGTCGGCGGCGGCTTTTTTTTTGCGCCGCGCGTTCCTCTGAAAGATATGAACGCTTTGTCCCGTGTATGACAACCAATGTATTATCGCACTTCCGCGTAAAAAAGTCAACAAGAGGGAATGATAACTCAAATCACACTTTTAATTTACCCGCGATAATTTCAAGGAGGACGCTATGAAATCACGAACGGCAGCCGCCGCGCTCGCGCTCGCGGTTACGCTGTGCTGCTGCTCCGCGCCGAACGCGCAGCGCGCGGCGATTCCGGAAACCCCAAGCTACGGCTATCAGCGTACCGCAATCCCCGCGGAGTATACCGACGTATCCTACAACCCGTGGGACGTTGAGGAAGCCGCGTCGCAAACGCCGGAACAGCCGCTCCGGCGGCACACGGTGCTGATATATATGAACGGCTCCGACCTTGAGAGCGAGACCGGCGCGGCGACCGTGGACATCCGCGAAATCACCGGCTCCGGCTTCGACCAGGACGAGGTCAACGTACTGCTGTTCACCGGCGGCGCGAACCGCTGGGTCACGCCGGCGATTCCCGAGTGGGAGTGTACGCTTACGCTCGTTTCGGACGGGGAACTTCGGCGTATCGCCGGGGTCGGGCAGCGCAATATGGGCGACGCGGGAACCCTCGCGGCGTTTCTGCTCTACGCGCACGAGTGCTTTCCCGCGGACAGAACGTCGCTGATACTCTGGGACCACGGCGGCGGCACAATCGCGGGGTACGGCGCGGACGAGCATTTCGCGGACGGCAATCTGACCCTGCGCGAGCTTGAATACGCGTTCTACAAAGCGGGTCTCGCCGACCGCAAGCTCGAAATGCTCGGCTTCGACGCGTGCCTTATGGCGACGGCGGAGGTCGCCGTGACCGCTTCCGGGTACGCCGAATGGCTCGTCGCCTCCGAAGCCCTCGAACCGCAAGGCGGCTGGGACTACGCCGCGCTCCGCTGGCTCGGCAGCCACCCGGACGCGAACGGCGAAGAGTTCGGCAGGGCTATAACCGACGCGTATATCGCTTCCGCAGGCATTTTCCCGTGGGACGAGCTGTCGCTGTCCGTGACGCGGCTCGACGTATCGGCGGCTCTTATGGGCGCGCTCGGCGTTCTCGCCGACCGTATGCTCGCCGACGTCGCGACGGACGCGGGCTTCTTCAAGCTCAGAACCGTACGCGCCAACACCAAGACCTTCGGCGACGGCACTCCGTTCGACGCGGAGTGCGATATGGCGGACATATACGACCTCGCGCGGCGGCTCCGCGCGTACTACCCGGACGAAGTCCGCGCCGTGACAGACGCGCTCTCCCGCGCCGTGGTCTACTCGCGGGACACGTCTTCCTCGCGGCTCGGCGGACTCACGGCGTACTTCATTTTCGGCGACCGCGCCGACCCTTACGCCGCGCTCGGGGTGTACCGCTCTCTCGGAATGAGCGATAAATACACGCTGCTGCAAAGCGAATTCGCCGCGAAACTTTACGCGTCGAACCGCGACCCCGAACCGGGTACGCGCCGCGCCGAAATCTTCGGCGAAACCGCCGCGCTGTACGAAATCGCGGCTCCGGACGGCGGCGGTATGTATGCGGCGCGCGCCTACGTCAACGGACAGCCCGCGTCGCTGGTCGTCTGGTTCCCGGAAGGGAACTCGGACGGCGAGCTGCTCGGGTACAGAAAATGCGACGGCTGGCTTATCCAAAAGGGCTTTATCCCGCTTGAGGACTCGGATTTCGTCGAATTACCGTGACAGTTTCGGTATCGCGGCATAGAATAATCCGGAGCGAAACCGCTCCGGATTATTCTGTTAGGAGGACTGCACTTGGACGAACTAAAGACGCGCGGACGCTATTTCGAGCCTGCGCCGAACGTCGGCGGGAGCAACGCGGTTACGCTTCCCGCCGCCGTGAAAACCGAGAAGCCGAACGTCCCCGGGTATCCGAACACGCCCGAAAAACCGAACGCGCCGGTTTACCCGGAGAAGCCGAACGCACCGGTCTATGCCGTGACGCTGCCCGCGCCCGCGCCGAACTACGGCGGCGTTAAGCCGGACAGCCCGAAATACGAAACTATGGTTCCGAACGCGAACGCGGGCGCGAACCCGAACACCGGCGGCGGCAGCTCCGGAAACGCATCCGGCGGCGCAACGCAGTACAGGCACGGCAGTCTGCCGGGCGGCGGACACGGTCCGCTCGCCGTCGCGTTCATTCCGTTTCAGGAATCGGCTCTGCCGCAGTATTCGCCGGACGACGGACTTTCCCGCGGGACGCTGTTCCCCGGGCTTGATCTGCCGTTTATGAACAGGGTGAACAGCGGAAACCCTTACGCCGGAACGCCGCTCGGCGAGCTTACGGCGATTTCGTTCGCCGCGCACGAGCTTACGCTGTATCTCGACACGCACACAGACGACCGCGAGGCGTTCGGGCTGCTGCGCGAAATGCTCGCGCTTAAGAAAGAGGCGCGCCGCCGCTATACAGAGCGGTTCGGTCCCGTTTCGCCCGACGACCTGCTCGAACAGCGCGAGTTCAACTGGACGCGCTCGCCGTTCCCCTGGGAATACGCGTTCGGCGGAGCGTACGGCACGGCGAATGCGTCAAACGCGCGTTACGGCTTCGCGGAGGGAGATAAATAGATGTTCACTTACGAAAAGAAACTGCAATACCCGGTAAAAATCGCGAACCCGAACCCGCGCCTCGCGAGCGTAATACTCACGCAGTACGGCGGACCGGACGGCGAACTCGGCGCGTCAATGCGCTATTTGTCGCAGCGGTACTCTATGCCGTACGGCGAGGTCAAGGGTCTGCTGACCGACATCGGCACCGAGGAACTCGGGCATATGGAGATGATTGCCGCGCTCGTACACCAGCTTACGCGGGATATGACCGTTGACGAAATCAAAAGCGCGGGACTCGAGGCGTACTTCGCTGACCACACGAACGGGATTTACCCGCAGTCCGCGGGCGGATTTCCGTGGACTGCGGCGGGTATGCAGAGTACCGGCGACGCGATTGCCGACCTCGCCGAGGACCTTGCGGCGGAGCAGAAGGCGCGCGTCACATACGACAACATTCTGCGCCTGTCCGACGACCCGGACGTGAACGACGTTATCCGGTTCCTGCGGGAGCGCGAGATTATCCACTTCCAGCGGTTCGGCGAAGCGATGCGGCTCGTCACCGACCGTCAGGACGAGCGCAACGTCTACGCGGTGAACCCGGGTTTCGACAGATAACGGTTAACGGACAACAGACAGCGGGAGCCGCACTAATGTGCCGCTCCCGCGCCGTTATTGTTAAGATTGCGTTCAGTCGTCGTCGGCGACCGCGTCGTTCGGCGCGGACGCGGCGAAGAACTCGCGAGGCGGGGCGAACCGTTCCGCCGCCCAGTTGATTTTGTAGAATCCGAAGTCGCCCGCGCCGAGCATAAACACGCGGAACTCGGACGCGCCGAAGCCGCCGCCCGTGCGCATAAGCGGCATACCGCCGCCAACCGGCTCGATGGACTCGGCGTTTCCGGCGACCGAAATGCCGTACGCGCCGTCCGTAAGCTTATCGACATACTTGTAAATCGCGAACGTGTCGTTGTCGTAGGCGAACAGGCTCGCCTGCGCGGGACCGGTCAGCGAATACGGCACCGCGTCCGTGAACTGCTCGCGGTAGGACGCGAGAATCCCGGCGGGGAGGTCGTATATGTACCCGTATTCGTCCGGCACGACGATTGTGATAAGCTGTCCCTTGCCGTAGGTGTCGCGCAGGATAAGCGGATAGTTTTCCTCGCCGACTACGGCTTTCGCGAGCGTCCAGGTCGTGTTGTTGCGGTGTTCGAGCAGCGGGAACGTCAGCTCGTGCCGAGATTCTCCGGCGTTGCCGCCGCCGATTCCGCCGCCGCGGAACTCGCGCGTCCTGAACTTGCGTCCGAGGTAACGGATACTCGTAATCTCCTCAATACCGACGCCCCGCGCGAGAGCTTCGGTCATAAATCCGCTCGTGACGATGACCTTGCCGCCGCGCACGACGAACGACTCTATTTTCTTGTAAATATCCGGGTCGCGGAGTGCCTGCACGGTGAGAAACACGCTCTTGCCGCCCTCCGGGAAGTCCGGCGTAAGCTCCAGCGGGATTCCCGCCATACCGAGAAAGTCCTCTATGTGGTCCTCGCCCTGCGCCGAGGCGGGAAGGTACGCCGGCGTACCTATCGGCTTGCCGGCTTGCGACAGGAACGCGTCAATCTGCCCGAGCTGAAGCCCGAGCGGCGTGACCACGCGGTTTTTGTACAGGCTGCCCCAGCAGAACAGCGTAAGCTCCTGCGCGCGCGCGAACGCGGAGAGATAGCCCTGCTCAAGGAAAATCTCAAGCGGAGAGCAGCCGTACGGGTCGAACCACGCGCCGCCGTTGCGCCCGGGCGCGTAGTTTTCCATAAGCCGCACGAGCGAGTACGACATATAGCGCGGCAGGTGCTGGTCGTTGTTCGCCGTGTCGCGCGTTTCGGTGCCGGTGTAGATTTTGTCGAATATATGCCGCTGCGTATCGGGGTTGTACCCGGACTCCTGATACGCCTCCGACCAGTTCGGGTACTTGATTATGACTTTGACGTTCGGGTTGACGGCTTTCGCGGGCTTCACAATCAGATTCTCCGACACCTCGGCGAGCAGCTCCGTGCGGAAATCTTCCCACGAGCGTCCGCCCTTTGCCGCGCGGCACTCGTCGCAGGTGCAGTAGGTGAAGAACCAGTCGTCGAGAATGAACTCGTCGAAATGCCGCGCCGTATACTCGACCGTCGTCACGAGGTAGTCGCGCATTTCCTTGTTGACGTAGCAGTAGGTGCCGGAGAAGCGCACTTTCTCCTTGTGTTCGGGCGTTAAGTCGTTGCACGTCGTCGTGAGCGCGCCGGAAACCTCGACCCCGCAGTCTTTGAATACCCGAATCAGCATTTCGAGCTGTTCTTCGGGAATCAGCGTGCCGTCGCGGTACGGTTCTAAGTACACCTTGTCCACGCCGACGTAGGTGTTGAACCAGTCGAGCTGCCGCCGCAGCTGTTTTTCCGTGAGGTTAATCATATTCGGTGCGGTGCAGAAGAGTACGGACTTGAAGTTTTTGTAGCGTCCCATAGTGACAGTCTCCTTATGAAGTAAATTTTGTATATTGTAACACAAAAGCGGCTGTATGCGCAACCGGTTTATTCAGCCGCTTGGTCGGGCGAAGCCCTCCCTGCGCTTGATTTACCGCTCCGCACGGCAAAGCCGCGCTGTCGCGGGGACGACTTCGTCGTTTATCGCATTTTACCTGTACTTCGCCGCGGCTTTTTCCTCCGCCGACGCAAGCAACCGCAGATAGCTCTCGTACCGCGCCGCGGCAATCCCGCCGGACGCGACCGCGCGCGTAACCGCGCAGTCCGGCTCCGCCCTGTGGATGCAGTCGCGGTAGCGGCATTTGCCGAGATGCGGCGCGAAGTCGCGGAAGTTTTCCGCAAGCTCATTCGCGGGAACAGTTTCCGTCACCGTCTCGAATGATGAAAAACCGGGCGTGTCAATGATTCTGAGCGTTCCGGCGCGGTGATTTACCGTGTGCAGCTCGACGTGGCGCGTCGTGTGTCTGCCGCGGCCGAGCCGGTCGCTGACCTCGCCGGTCGGCAGGTCGAGTCCGAGCGCGTTTAAGAGGCTCGTCTTGCCGGCGCCGGAGTTCCCTGTGAGCGCGCATACTCCCGCTCCGGCGAGCAGCTCCGCGAGCGCGGCTATTCCCTCTCCGGTCTCCGAGCTGACCTCGGGCGTTTGAAATCCGGCGGCGCGGTACGTCTCCGCGAGACCGCTGCGCGCCAAATCGAGCTTTGTGAAGCAGATTACCGGCTCCGCGCCGACGCTTTCCGCCTGTACGGTCATACGGTCAATCAGAAACGGATCCGCCGCCGGAGACGCGGCGGACGCAACTATGACGAGAGTGCCGATATTCGCGACCGGCGGACGAATGAAGCTGTTGCTCCGCGGCAGAAGCTCCGTCAGCAGCGCGGTTTTGCCGCGAATCTCAAACTCCGCGCGGTCGCCGACGAGCGGCGACTCGAACTCCGCCTGACGCAACGTACCTTTCGCGGTGCAGCGGACGACCGCTCCGCCGCCGTCCGGACGCAGATAGTAGAAGCCGGACAGCGACTTTTCGACCGTTCCGCGCAAGTTAAGGCTCGACCGCGCCGCCGTCTTCGTCCGGAACTTCGGACGGAGACGGCTCGGTCGGCGAAACCGGCGGCGGAGACGGCGGCGCGCTCGGCTCCGGCGTCGGGGACGGACTCGGCGACGGTTCAGGCGACGGACTCGGACTCGGCTCCGGCGACGGGGACGGCTCCGGGGCGATTCCGTTCGACACCCGAATGGTAACCGGGGTTTTCTGTCTTACCATAGTAAACGCTTCCACCGACTGCCAGAGTACCGTACCGGCGGGCTTTTCGCTGTTTTCGTAAACCGGTTCTTCGAGTTTCAGGTCTTTTTCCGCGAGCGCGGCGACCGCCTCCTCAATCGACAGGTCAACGAGGTTCGGCATAGTCACGTCGGTGATGAGCGGTCCGTCGGAGTATGTAATCCAGACGACCATACCCTTAGTCAGCTCCGCGCCGGCGGCGGGCGCGGTTTCCATAACGTAGTCTTTGCTGTATTCCTCGCTGTTTTCCGACCGGATTTTGATTTCAAGCCCCAGATATTCGTCCGCGTTCAGCCACTGGAGCTGATTCTGCGCGTCGGTGTACTTCTTGTTAATCAGGTTCGGCATAAGAATCGCGGGCTGTTTGCCGCGGCTCACCGTGACGGAAATCGGTATTTTCTTGTCGCTCATCTCGCGCTCGGTCCCGGCGGGAATATTCTGCGTCATTATCTTGTTTTCCGCAATCGTTTCGCTGTACTCTTTGCCGGTCTCGTAAAACGTGAACAGCCCCTCGTAGTCCGGATTGCTCTTGACCGCGTCGTAGTATTCGCCGACAAACTGCGGTATTTCAATCATCTGCTGTTTCTGCGGGAACAGCCACGGCTTCAGCAAGTCGCGCCAGAGCAGAAGCGCGGTTACGGACAGCGCGGCGAGAACGATAATCGTGCCGATTCCCATAGCGGTGCGGCGCGACCTCTGCCGCGCGAGACGGTACTCGTCGTCCGCTTTGTCGCGCTTCGCCGCGTCCTCGCGGCGCGGCGCGCGCTCACTGCCCGCGGCGGGCGGCGCGGACTTCGCGGCGGGAACGGTTTTCGCCGCGCGCTTGACGGCGAGAGTGTTGACCGGACGCGTCGGTTCCGTGAAACCCTCCGTCTCGTCCACCGGTATGTGCGTATAGCTGAAGCGCATACCCGGATTTTTTCGGAATTCCTCAAAGTCGCGCGCCATTTCGTCGGCGGACGCGTACCGGAGCGTCAGCGTCGGCTCCATAGCGTGCATCGCTATGTCCTCGAGTCCGCCGGGAATATCGTGGTTTATTTCGCGCGGATAGAGCGGAATCGCGTTTATGTGCTGTATCGCGATCGCGACGTCGGTTTCGCCGACGAACGGAAGCTGGCTCGTCATCATCTCGTACATTACAACGCCGAGAGAATAAATGTCCGACCGCTCGTCAACCGCGCCGCCCTGCGCCTGCTCCGGCGAAATATAGTGCACGGAGCCGAACGAATCGTGCGTCAGGCTCTCCTTGTCCTCGATAAGCCGCGCGATTCCGAAGTCCGCGACCTTAATGCTGCCGTCGCTCTTCAGAATCATAATGTTCTGCGGCTTTATGTCGCGGTGAATAATGCCGCGCCCGTGCGCGTGGGCGAGAGCCTTTGAAATCTGCGACGCGAAGTGCAGCACCTCCCGCCAGTTGAGCTTGCCCTTGCGTGTGATATAGCTTTTGAGCGTGATACCCTCGATAAGCTCCATAACCATATATTCAAGCTCGTCTGTGCGCGAAACGTCGTAAACCTGCACGATATTCGGGTGCTGCATAGTGGCGACCGCCTGGCTTTCGATATGAAAGCGGCGGCGGAACTCCGCGTCCCCGAGAAATTCCTCTTTAAGTATCTTGACCGCGACGTCGCGCCCGAGCCGCATATCGACGGCGCGGTAAACGTACGCCATTCCGCCGGAGCCGATGCGCTCGCGCAGTTCGTAGCGTCCGTCGAGAATCGTTCCCTCGCGTATCTCGTTATCCATTGTAGCTCACCTCCCCGCGCTGAAACAGCAGTACGGTAACGTTATCCGGCGCGCCCCGCCGCAGGGCCATCTGCATAAGCTCGTTCGCCGCTTCTTCGCAGCCGGAAGCCGCCTTTACGGTCAGCCATATCTCCTCGTCCGTCGCGGTACCCGTGAGTCCGTCGGAGCAGAGCAGCAGATATTCTCCCGGGTCGAGCGAGACGTTGAATATATCCGGCTCCTCGTCCTGAAGCGTTCCGAGAGCTTTGGTTATCAGATTCCGCCGCGGGTGCCGCCGCGCCTGCTCCGGCGTGAGCGCGCCGCGCTCCACCATTTCGCCGACGACGCTGTGATCCCGCGTTATCTTCGTAATCCCGGACGGCGCGGACTTGTACGCGCGCGAGTCTCCTATATTGCAGGCGACGACCTCGCCGGAGTCCTCGATTACCCCCGCGGCGACGAGCGTCGTACCCATACCCGCCTGTTCCGCGTTGCCGGACGCTTCCTCAAGCACGGCGTTTCCGGCTATATGCACTGCGCGGGAGAACTCCGCCGAGACGTCCGCCGCGGTGACGACGGCGTTTGACAGTTTCGTCTCCGCCGATTCGAGAAAGGTTTTCAGCGCGAGAGCCGATGCGACCTCCCCCGCCGAAGCTCCGCCCATACCGTCGCACACGGCGAGCAGCGTTACGCCCGGAAGTGTTTTCGCGCCGAACACGTCCTGGTTCGTACGCCGCACCTTTCCTCTGTCGGTGAGTCCGAAATATGGCATAGTTCCGCTCTCCTTATCCTTGCTCCGCCGGCGAAGCTGACCGCAGGCGGCGTCTATATCGAGTCCGAGCCGCCGCCGTATCGTGAAGTTTACGCCGCGCGCGGCAAGCGCGTTCGTGAACTTCAGCACCGCGCCGTTGCCGCTCGGGGCGAGTCCGCGCTCCGGCACTTCGTTCAGCCGTATCAGGTTGACGTGGTACGGCGCGCCGCGCAGCAGTCCGGCGAGCGCGTTCGCTTTCTCTTCGCCGTCGTTGACCCCGTCAATCAGCGCGTACTCGAGCGACACGCGCCGCCCGGTATTGTCGAAGTACCGCTTCGCCGCGTCCATAACCGCGGCTACGCCGGATGTGCGGTTCACCGGCATAAGCTCCGAGCGCGTCTCGTCGTCCGGCGCGTGGAGCGAAATCGTCAGCGTCAATTGCAAGTTGTAGCCTGCCAGTTTGTCAATACTTTCCGGATTTCCGCAGGTGGAAACCGTTATGTGGCGCATACCGAGGTTGTACCCCTCCGGACTTGAAACAATCCTCAGAAAGCGCAATACGTTGTCGAAATTGTCAAGCGGCTCGCCGATTCCCATTAAAACGACGCTCGAAATCTGCTTTTGAGCCTCGGTTCCCGAGAATATGACCTGGTCAAGAATTTCTCCCGCCGTGAGGTTGCGGACAAGCCCGCCGATAGTCGAAGCGCAGAATTTACAGCCCATACGGCACCCTACCTGACTCGAAACGCAGACCGTCGTGCCGTGCTTATACTCCATAACTACGGATTCTACCGTCTCGCCGTCGGCGAGCTTCCACAGGTATTTTACCGTGCCGTCGGACGACGTGCGGCTTTGCGCCATAACCGGCGGAGTCAGGGAAAACGCGGACGCAAGGTCGTCGCGCAGCTTTTTCGGCAGGTCGGACATATCGTCGAAGCCGCGCGCGCCGCGCGAAAGCCAGCGGAAAACCTGCGAAGCCCGGTACTTCGGCTGTCCCAGCTCCGCAAGTTTGTCGGATAGCTCCGTTATGGTAAGCGACTTTATGTCCTGCAATGTAAATTGCCTTTCTTAGTTACATTCTCTCAATTACCGCGATGTAGAAACCGTCGCCCGCGTCCGACGGCAGCAGCGTCTCCTCCGACTTCAGCCGGAACTTTTCTCCGGGTTTGAGAAACGCGCGCACCACGTCCTCGTTTTCCTCCCGCAGCAGCGTACAGGTCGAGTATACGAGTCTGCCGCCGGGCTTGACGTACCGCGCGCCGTTCCTGAGGATTCGCAGCTGCGTTTCCGGCAGCGGCGCGACCGATTCGCGGGTCTTGAACCGGATTTCCGGCTTCCGGCGTATCACTCCGAAGCCGGAGCAGGGCACGTCGCAGAGTACGGCGTCCGCGGTCTGCGCGAGCGTTTCGTTGTACGCGTCGGCGTCGCCCGCCCGCGCGTCCACCGCGGACAGCCCGAGGCGGCGCGCGCCGTCCCTGATGAGCGCGACACGCGGCGCAAGGTCGAACGCGAGTACTTTCGCAGCTCCCGCGAGGGCGAGGGCGAAGCTCTTCCCGCCCGGAGCCGCGCAGAGGTCAACCGCCGTGTCTCCCGGCTTAACGCCGCAAGACTGCGCCGCGCGGTAAGCTCCCGCGTCCTGAACGTAGAACAGTCCGGCGCGGAACGCCGCGAGCTTCGTAATGTCACCCGGCTTCGACAGGTCCAGCAGCGCGTCGCAGTCGGCGCGTTCGGAAACCTCCGCGCCGTCCGCGCGTATCGCGGCTGCGACTTCGGCGCGGGACGCTCTCGCCGTGTTCGCGACGCAGGTTATCGGCGGCGGCGTATTGTCCGCTTTGAGGACGCGCTCCGCCGCGTCGGTCCCGAACCGTTCGGCGAGATACCCGGCGTACCACTCCGGGTGGCTGTACAGCGCGGAAAGCCGCGCGGGTCCGTCCGGCGCGTCCGGCTCCTCCGCGGTCCCGCGGGCAAGGCGGCGCAGTACGGCGTTGACGAATCCGGACGCGCGCGGTACCCGGCGTTTAGCGAGGTTTACCGCTTCGTTGACCGCCGCGGAGTCCGGGATTTTATCCATAAACCACAGCTCCGCCGAAGCCGAGCGCAGAATATCGAGCACAAGCGGTTCGAGTTTCGCCGTTCTGACGGACGACGCGCCGCCGATTCTCCGGTCGATCAGCGCGAGGTTGCGGATTGCCGCCGACACCGTCGCGTTGGCGAGCGCGCGCTCGCGCCCCTCCGGAGCTTTCGCGATTGCCGCGCGGTAGTCTTCGCCGCGGCGGAACGCGCCGAGCGCGGCTACGGACGCTTCACGCGCGGTCACAGCGCGCGCCCGCGGAATCTGTCCGCCGCGGACATCAGTCTGCCGTTCGGCGGCTGTACCTCCCGTATCAGTACGGCTCCGTCCGCGCAGGGAATATGCAGTCCGCGACTGTCGGCGAACGGCGCGGCGACGCTCAAATCCGACGCTTCAGCCGAGAAAACCTTGTACGTTTCCCCCGCAGCGTCAAGCGTCGCGGCGGGCTTCGGGTTCATTCCGCGGATATGACACAGCACCCGTCGCACGGTGCCGGACGCGTCAATCGCGGCTTCGCTTTTCGCTATCGGCGGCGCGTACGTCGCTTCCGAACCGTCCTGCGGGACGCGCGGCGCGGTGCCGTCCGCTATGCGGCGCAGGGTTTCCGACAGCGTTTCGGCTCCGAGGACGGCAAGCCGCGCGAACAGCCCGCCCGAGGTCTCGGTTTCGCCGATTCCGGTTTCGCGGCGCAGTATTACGTCGCCCGCGTCGAGTTCCTCCGCCATATACATACTTGTGACGCCGGTCGCCGTCTCCCCGGCGAGTATCGCGCGCTGAATCGGCGCGGCTCCGCGGTATTTCGGGAGCAGGGACGCGTGTATGTTCACGCAGCCGAGCGGCGGAATCCCGAGTATTTCCGGCGGCAGCAGCTTTCCGTATGCGACGACGACGATAACGTCCGGGGCTTTGCCGCGGATAAGCCGAACCGTCTCCGGGCCGCGAAGCGATTGCGGCTGGTACACTTCGGTTTTCATCTGCGCGAGCAGCTTTACCGGCGGCGGGGTGAGCCGGTTTCCGCGCCCCGCCGGTTTGTCCGGCTGCGTGACTGCGAACACTGTCTCGTACCCGTCCTCAAACAGCCGCGCGAGACTCGCCGCCGCGAAGTCCGGTGTGCCGAAAAAACCGATTTTCATACGCCGCCCGGTCGGCAAGTCCTCCCGCCGCTCCGTGCTTCGCACGGGGAACGCCGCTGCGGCGGCGGACGCGGCAGACGCGGCAGACGCGGCGGAGCCGTCTCTCAACTGTTTTCCTCTTTGTCCGCGCGCTCCGCCTCCGCGTCCGCCTGCGCCGCGCGCAGTTCCTCAAGTTCTTCCTCCGTGAGCAGACGCTCCGCAAGGTCGGTGAACAGCACGCCGTTAAGGTGGTCTGTCTCGTGGCAGAACGCGCGCGCCGTAAGTCCCGCGCCCCACACCTCGAATTCTTTGCCGTCTCTGTCCTGCGCGCGGATTTTGACGAGCTTCGGGCGCGTGACGATTCCGAAAGTGCCGGGTATCGACAGGCATCCCTCGCTTCCGGTCTGCTCGCCGGAGCTTGCGGCGATTTCCGGGTTGATAAGCTCGATTATCTGCTCCGCGTACGGCAAATCCTCGCGCGTCGTGTCGGCGACGAGAACCGCGCGGCGCAGTACTCCGACCTGCGGCGCGGCGAGTCCGACTCCGCCGGAGTCTATGAGCGTCTCGCGCATATCGTCGAGCAGACGGTGCAGACGCGCGTCGAAGTCCGTGACCGGGCGCGATTTCTTTCTGAGCGAGGGGTCGGAGTCGTTTAATATGGTTCTGAGAGCCACTTGACTTTCTCCTTTATTTATTCAAACGGGTCGGCGTTCGCGAAAATCCCGAGACCGCGGTGCTTAGCGTCGTGCGGAAAAGCCCTGACTATTCCGGCGACGACGCTCCGCACCTCTTTCGAGTTTTCGCACATCACCGTCACGCGGTATCTGAATTTGTTGTTCAGCTTCACAATCGGCGCGGGCGCGGGTCCGAGTACCGACGCGCCGCCGAGTTTCGACGCGAGTTCCGCGCGCACCTCGGTACAGGCGAGCAGCACTCTCTCCTCCTCTTCGCCGTTCAGGTTCATCGAGATAACGTCGCGCTCCGGCGGAAGTCCGGCGGCGCGCCGCCGCGCTATCTCCGCCGCGTAAAACCCGTCGTAGTCCTGACGCGACGCAAGCCGGATCACGTCGTGTTCCGGCGTCGTCGTCTGAATCACGGCGCGACCCGCAGCCGAGCCGCGTCCCGACCGACCGACGACCTGCGTTATGAGCGAAAACGTGCGCTCGAACGCCCTGTAGTCGTTGACGTACAGCGACATATCCGCCGACACCACGCCGACGAGCGTGACGTTCGGGAAGTCGAGTCCTTTCGCGACCATCTGCGTGCCGAGCAGAATCGGTATGTTCCGCTCGCGGAATTCGGACAGCACCTTGTCGTGCGTGTTCACGGCGGAAATCGTGTCCGCGTCCATACGCGACACGGCGACGCCGGGGAATTTCTCGAGCAGCCACTCCTCGACCTTCTGCGTTCCGGCTCCGACGAATTTCAGCTTCCCGCCGCACTTCGTGCAGTAGTTCGCGACCGGCTCGGAGTGGTTGCAGTAATGGCACATAAGGCGTTTGTTAGACGAGTGGTACGTCAGGTGAACGCTGCACCGCGGACAGGAAAACGTATGTCCGCAGCTGACGCAGGTGACGACCGGACTTGCGCCGCGCCGGTTGAGGAACACGATACTCTGCTCGCCGCGGGTTATATTCTCCCGCAGTTCGCGTTCGAGTACGGAGCCGACGGGCGCGAGCGAGCCGGCGCGCAGCTCCTCTTTCATATCGGCGACTATGACGCGCGGCATCGGAACGCCGCCGTACCTGCTTTCGAGCCGCACAAGCTTGTACGCGCCGGTTTCCGCCTTCCGCATACTCTCGACCGACGGCGTCGCGCTGCCGAGAACGAGCAGGGCGTTCGCTTTGACGCAGCGGTACTTTGCGATTTCGCGCGCGTGATACCGCGGCGACGACTCGGACTTGTAGGTACTCTCCTGCTCCTCGTCGATGATTATGAGACCGAGGTCTGATAGCGGCGCGAACACCGCGGAGCGCGTCCCGATAGCGACGCGCGCGCCGCCGGAACGAATCCGCCGCCATTCGTCAAACCGCTCGCCCGGGGTCAGCGCGGAGTGCAGCACCGCAACGTCGTCGCCGAATCGGGCGAAGAATATGCTCATAAGCTGCGGTGTAAGCGCGATTTCCGGCACGAGTACGACCGCGCTTTTGCCGAGTTCGAGCGCGGACTCGATGAGCTTAAGATAAACGCTCGTCTTGCCGCTTCCGGTCACGCCGTAGAGCAGAGCCGCCTCCGGCGCGCCGGATTTAAGCAGCGCGTCGAGCCTGTAAAACGCGCTGTACTGCTCGGGGCTGAGCGTCAGCCCCGACGTGTCCGGCGTTTGCAGCGTCACCGCCGGGCGGCGCGCGGTTTCAAGCTCCTCCGTGCGGATAAGCCCCTGCTTTTCGAGCGGACGCAGCACGCCGGAGACCGCGTCCGCGCGGCGGATAAGCTCCGCCGCGGACATCGGAGCGTCCGTGTCCGCAAGAATCCGCAGAATCGCCGACTGCGTCGGGGCGCGGAGCTTCTTGCGCTCCGACTCCTCGCGCGCTTCCTCGACGGACACCGCGAGCGTGACGTAGCGTACGTTTTTCGCCGCGACGGGCGTTTTACCCTCGCGGTACCACACGCCGGACGGCAGACACGCGTGCACCGCGTCGAAAACCGAGCAGAAGAACCGCTCGCTCATCCAGATTGCGAGCTTCAGCTGTTCCTCCGTAAGGCTCGGCGCGTCCTCGAGCGCGGACTCAATGAACTTGTAATTCGCGACGTCGTCAACCCGGCGAAGCCCGAGTACGACCGCCTCGCTCTGTCTGTTCGCCCTGCCGAACGGCACGGCGACGCGCAGTCCGCGGACGAGCGTTCCGGCGAGCGAGTCGGGTACGCGGTAAAAATACGGTTTGTCAATGTGAAATTTCGCGGCGGCGACCGCAAGCTCCGCGACTAAAAATCCGGACTCACTCACCGTGCCGCGTTTCCGTTTCCGCGCGAATATCACCGCGCGCAATTTCGTCTATCGCACAGGACACGGCTTTTTTCTGGAGCGATTCCCCGCGTCTTTCCGACGCGTTTGAAAGCTCGCGGGCGCGCTTCGCGATGACGTTGACGAGCAGGTATCTGCTGTTGACCTTTTCGAGCAGCTGCGAAAGAGAGGGATAGAGCATCATAAGTATTTACCGCCTTAAAATAATAATTTCCGCTTTCGTCAAAAATGCGGCGCGTGATTGTGGAACATATAACAACGAACGATACTGACCGTATTTCGGTAACGCGCATACTTGGCTCCGCCGACCGGGCGGCTGCTTTGCGTCCGCGCGCCGGGGGCGCGCGTTCCCCGTGCCCACAGGCACGGAGCGCGGGAGGCTCCGCCGACCGGGCGGATGATAACTGTTCGGGACGCGCTTGTTTAACTCTCGTCTATGAGTTTAAGTATTTGCTCCGCCGTTTCGGATACCGTGCCGTTTACCACCGTGCGGTCGTATTCGTCCGCCGCGAGCATTTCGACTTTCGCCCGCGCGAGCCGCCGCTGCACGTCGTCCTCGCCCGCGGCTCCGCGCGTTCGCAGGCGGCGTTCAAGCTCTTCGCCGCTCGGCGGCATAACGAAGACGGACAGGGCTTCCGGCATTGCGGCTCTGACGTTGCGCGCGCCCTCGATTTCGATTTCGAGAATCGTGTCCGCGCCGTTTGCGATGTTATTTTCGATAAAGTCCCGCGGCGTGCCGTAGAAATTATTGACATATTCCGCGTGTTCAAAAAATTCGCCGCGCGAAATCATCTCGAGGAAGCGTTCCCGCGTTATGAAGTGATAGTGAACGCCGTCGATTTCGCCCGCGCGGGGCTGCCGCGTCGTCGCCGATACGGAGTAGCGCAGCTCCGGTCTCCGCTTCATCATCTCGCGGATAACGGTACCCTTGCCCGCGCCGGACGGTGCGGAGATGATAATCAGTTTGCCTTTACGATCAGCCATCCGCGCCCTCCGGTTCCTGCTGAACCCTGCCGGAAATCGTTTCCGGCTGAATCGCGGACAGAATGACGTGTCCGGAGTCGCAGACGATTACGGCGCGCGTTCGCCGCCCGAAGGTCGCGTCTATGAGCTGACCGCGCTCCCGCGCCTCGCCGACTGTGCGGCGGGTGGGCGAGCTGTCCGGTCCCACAATAGCTATTATTCGACCGACGGAAATCATATTCCCGAATCCGATATTTATGAGCTTCATAGTTTGCCGTTCGGGCGGGAAAAGCCCTTCCTCTCATATTTTTACGCCCGGTCGGCAGAGCCTCCCCGCGTTCTTTTTGCGCCCGGTCGGCATAGCCTCCCCGCGCTCTTTTTTGCGCTCGGTCGGCAGAGCCTCCCCGCGCTCTGTGCTCGCAAGCTCGCACGGGGAACGCCGCTGCGGCGGCGGCTCGCGCTAACCGCTCGGCTGACCGCTCGGTCGGCAGA
>JAITNK010000008.1 GCA_031290515.1 Oscillospiraceae bacterium | reverse complement strand
GTTTGTTTCGCTTGCAATCCGCCGCGGAATACTATATAATGTATTTATCCGCTTTTTGATATACCATAACAGGAGAACAACAATGCCGGCAAAACAAAGCTATGACAACGAATCAATATCCTCGCTTAAAGGCGCGGACCGCGTCCGCAAACGCCCCGGCGTTATCTTCGGTTCCGACGGGCTTGACGGCTGCTGTCACGCCGTTTTCGAGATACTGTCGAACGCGATTGACGAAGCGCGCGAGGGACACGGGCGCGAGATTATCACGACGCGCTATCTCGACGGCAGCTTTGAGGTTGAGGACTTCGGGCGCGGCTGCCCGGTTGACTGGAACGGCAAAGAGGAGCGGTATAACTGGGAACTCGTCTTTTGCGATATGTATTCCGGCGGCAAATACAACAACAACGAGGGCGAGAGCTATGAGTTTTCGCTCGGGCTGAACGGACTCGGCGCGGTTGCGACGCAGTACGCTTCCGAGTATATGGACGTTACAATCTACCGCGACGCAAAGCGGTATTCTCTGCATTTTGAACACGGCGAAAACGTCGGCGGGCTGTCCGGCGAAGAGTACAAGGGCAAACGCACCGGAACGATTATCCGCTGGAAGCCCGACCTCGCCGTATTCACGGACGTTGACGTGCCGCCCGAATACTTCGGGGACGTTCTCAAACGGCAGAGCGTCGTCAACGCGGGAGTCGCGTTCCGCTTCCGGCTCGAGCGCGACGGCGGCGGCTTCGACGAGACGCAGTACCTGTACGCGAACGGCGTCGCGGACTATGTCGCGGAACTCGGCGGCGACGACGCGCTTACCGCGCCGTTCTACGCCGAGAGCGAGCGGCGCGGCAGCGACCGCCCGGACAAGCCGGAGTATAAAGTAAAGCTGTCGGCTTGCTTCAGGTTCAGCAACCGCGTGTGCCTCGTCGAGCATTACCACAACTCGTCGTGGCTCGAACACGGCGGCTCGCCGGAGAAAGCCGCGAAATCCGCGTTCGTGTCCGCGTTCGACGCATATTATAAAAAAGCGGGAAAGTACACGAAAAACGAGAGTAAAATCACCTGGAACGACATTGCGGACTGCCTGATTCTCGTCACAAACTGCTTCTCGACGCAGACGAGCTATGAGAACCAGACGAAAAAAGCCGTCACCAATAAATTCATTCAGGAGGCGGCGACCGACTTCCTGCGCGAGCGGCTCGACGTGTGGTTCATCGAGAACCCGGCGGAGTCCGCGCGCGCCGCCGACCAGGCTCTGATTAACAAGCGCAGCCGCGAGACCGCGGAGAAAACGCGGCTCAACCTCAAAAAAACGCTGACCTCGAACCTCGACATCTCAAACCGCGTACAGAAATTCGTGGACTGCCGCACGAAAGACGCGTCGCGCCGCGAGATTTACATAGTGGAGGGCGACTCCGCGCTCGGCGCGTGCAAGCTCTCGCGCGACGCGGAGTTCCAGGGGATAATGCCGGTGCGCGGCAAAATACTCAACTGCGTCAAGGAGGACTTCCCCCGTATACTCAAAAGCGAAATAATAACCGACCTCGTCCGCGTACTCGGCTGCGGAGTCGAGCTCGGCAACAAACACCCGAAAGACATTCCGGCGTTCGATATAGACTCGCTGCGCTGGGCGCGGGTCATAATCTGCACCGACGCGGACGTTGACGGATACCACATACGGACGCTGCTGCTCACGATGATATACCGGCTTATGCCGACGCTTATCGAGCGCGGCTTCGTCTATATCGCGGAGTCCCCGCTGTTTGAAATAGGCTGCAAAGACAAGACATACTTCGCCTACAATGAGACGGAGAAAAACGAAATTGTCGCGGAGTTTAGCGGCGCGAAGCACACGATTTCGCGTAGCAAGGGACTCGGCGAGAACGACCCCGCGATGATGTGGCTCACCACGATGAACCCGGATACGCGACGCCTTATCCGCGTAATGCCGGAGGACGCGGTCCGCACCGCGGAGACGTTTGACCTGCTGCTCGGCAACAACTTGCAGGGGAGAAAGCAGCACGTCGCGGAAGTGGGCTATCAGTATCTCGATATGGCGGACGTATCGTAACCCGCGCAGCGGGGCTATGAATTGACACTGTACAATTAAAGAACGAACGGGAGTTACCATACCTAAATGGCTAAAAAACCGAAAAAAGAACAGCCGCCGGCGCGGGAAACCGACGCGAACGTCGTCGGACTGCGCGCGGCGACGGTCGAAACCCCGATAACGGAGACGCTTGAGTCGAACTTTATGCCGTACGCGATGAGCGTCAATCTGTCGCGCGCGATTCCGGAAATCGACGGATTCAAGCCGTCCCAGCGCAAGGTGCTGTACACGATGTACAAAATGGGGCTGCTCACCGGCGGGCGCACGAAGTCCGCGAACATTGTCGGGCAGACGATGCGCTTGAACCCGCACGGAGAGGGCGCGATTTACGACACTATGGTGCGTATGAGCGTCGGCTATCAGGCGCTCTTAAACCCGTTTGTGGACGGCAAGGGCAACTTCGGCAAGGCGTACTCGCGCGATATGCGCTGCGCCGCGTCGCGCTATACGGAGGCGAAGCTCGCTTCCGTCTGTCACGCGATATTCGACGAAATCGACAGCGACTCCGTCGATTTCATCGACAACTACGACGCGACGATGAAAGAGCCCGCGCTTCTGCCGACCGTGTTCCCGAATATACTCGTGTCGTCGAACAGCGGTATCGGCGTATCTATGGCGACGGAAATCTGCGGCTTCAACCTGCGCGAAGTGTGCGCGGCGGCGGTCGGTTTCCTGCGCGACCCGGACTGCGACCTGCTCGCGCTTATGCCCGCGCCGGACTTCCCGGGCGGCGGCGAAATCCTCTACGACGAGGACGAAATGCGCGCGATATACGAAACCGGGCGCGGCGGATTCAAAGTGCGCTCCCGCTGGAACTACGCGCGCGCCGAGAACATAATCGAGGTTACGGAGATACCGTACTCGACGACAGCGGAGCAGATAATCGACAAGGTCGCGGAGCTTAACAAGGTCGGAAAGCTGCGCGAAATCTCCGATATGCGCGACGAGACCGGCTTGTCCGGGCTTAAGCTCGCAATCGACCTGAAGCGCGGCATAGACCCGCACAAACTTATGGCGAAACTCTTTAAGGCGACGCCGCTGTGCGACACATACTCCTGCAATTTCAACGTGCTTATCGGCGGCGTGCCGCGCGTTATGGGCGTGCGCGAAATCCTCGACGAGTGGACGTCCTGGCGGCGGGAGTGCGTTCGCCGGCGCGTCTGGGCGGACGCGGAGAAAAAGCGCGAAAAGCTCCACCTGCTTGAGGGGCTGTCGAAAATCCTGCTCGACATCGACCGCGCGATACGCACAATCCGCGAGACGGACGAGGAGCGCGAGGTCGTCCCGAATCTGATGATCGGCTTCGGAATCGACGAGATACAGGCGGAGTACATCGCGGAAATCCGGCTGCGCCACATAAACCGCGAATACATACTGAAACGCGTTGAGGAGACGGACTCGCTCCGCGGCGAAATCACCGACCTTGAGGACATTCTCGCAAAGCCCGCGCGCGTCCGCGACATAATCATTACGGAGCTTGAAGCCGTGTCGAAAAAGTACGGCTCCGACCGCCGCACCGGAATCGTCTACGATGACGAAACGCCGTCCGACGAGGCGGAGGACGACGCGCCGGACTATCCCGTGACAGTCTTTGTTTCGCGCGGGGGGTATCTCAAAAAGATTACGGCGCAGTCACTCCGTATGTCCGGCGAGCAGAAGTTCAAGGAAGGCGACGCGCTTTCGCGGCAGTTCGAGTCGATGAACAACCGCGAGCTGCTCGTGTTCTCCGACCGGCAGCAGTGCTATAAGACGCGCCTGTCCGAGTTTGAGGACGGCAAGGCGAGTACGCTCGGCACATATCTGCCGTCCGCGCTCGGCTTTGACGACGGTGAGAGCGCGCTTTACGTCTGCGACCCGCTGGACTACCGCGGCACGATTATTTTCTGCTTCACGAACGGCAAAATCGCCCGCGTGACGCTTGACGGCTTCGAGACCAAGACGAACCGCAAAAAGCTCACCGGGGCTTACAGCGACAAGTCGCCCGTCGCCGCGGTGTTCACCGTCGCGGGGGAGACGGAGGTCGCCGCGTTCTCGACGGACGGACGCGCGCTGATATTCCCGACCGCGCTGCTCGCTCCCAAAACCACGCGCAATACGCAGGGCGTTTCCGTGCTGTCGCTCCGGAAAAACGCGAAGCTGCTGACTGCCGCGCCGCTCGCCGAAACGCAGATTAAGAACCGAACGCGCTATCTCGCGCGGAGCATACCCGGCGCGGGCGCGCGGCTCGACGAAGCCGACGCGGGGGTGCCGCAGGAAGAACTGACGATTGACAGCTGACAATTACGGGCAGGCAAAAGCGCGGTACAGTGTACCGCGCTTTGTTTTACGCTTATTTTATTCCTCCGGCTCTTTGCCGAGAACGCTGTCAAAGAGAACCAGCAGCTCGTAAACGCTTCGGAACTTTGCCTCGGTGTTTGTGTTTACCCAAACAAGCCCGCCCTGCATACTCGCGTTCTGACGGAACATTACGTTCAGCTTAAACGTCGCAATCGGAGCCGTGTCTCCGGCTTCCGTGTCCGGCGCGGGAACGTCGGTCGGCGCGACGCCGGCGAACCGGTGCGGCGTAGCGTCCGGCAGCGGGAATTTCAAATCGTCGAGCAGACTTCCGACCTTGAGAATCAGGTCGATTGCCCCGGTGAACCTCACCTCGCCGCCGATGTGCGGGTTCGACAAAGTACCTCTCAAAATCTTCTCGTTGTAGGAGAATATCTTAACTACGCTCGTTTTCGCTTCGTACGGGACAAACTTTAACGGTGCCAAAGGCAAAACAACACACCTCCTCGTATAATGTATTTACGGTGTTTTTATCAAGGACACCGCATAAACCTTGCGTTCCCACGAGCCACGTGGGATAATGGGTTTCACGCAGGCGGAGGGCGCACATCACCTCCT
>JAITNK010000089.1 GCA_031290515.1 Oscillospiraceae bacterium | reverse complement strand
CCCCCCCCGAGCCCGTCCGCCCCCCGCCGTGCGCCGCCCGCCCGGCCCCCCCCCCCCCCCCCGCACTGGTGCGCAGCTTTGCATAATATTCCTGCCCGCGCAAACCCGCGCCGAAAATTGCTATTTGCATTTTAAGACCCTCTTTCTTTCAGAAATTTCTCGATTACGCCCGCCGACGCAATCGAGTCCTCGCGCGAGAGTTTGAAGCTGCGCATTGCCGGTTCGTTGATATTGCGTACAAAATCGGCAAGCTCGAACCGCATACCGTACCCGGGGAACGGCGCGGAGAAACTCTCGTTATCGTCCGTGTTTTCATAGCACACGTCGAAGCCTTTTATCAGCCACCAGGGCGATTTTACGAGGATATAGCCGTTCGTGCCGGAAATCAGAAGCTGACCCTCGCTTTTTACGCCGATACCGGTTTTCGCGCTCGCGACCGCGCCGCCGTAGTCGAAGTACGCTTTCGCGTAAATGTCCGTGCCGCCGCCTGTGAAATACTTGAACGTAAGAGCCGAATACTCCGTGCCGAGCAGCTTGATTACCGGCAGGAGCGAGTAGCTCGCAAGCTCCGTGAAACTGCCGCCGACGGCAGGGTCGTATTCGCGCAAGCCTTTGTCCGGCGGCACAAGTTTCGTGAATGCCGACTCCACGTCGTGAATTTTGCCGATTTTACCGCTTTTCGCTATGGAAATCAGACGCTGGAACCCGGGCGCGTACGCCGTTTTTATCGCTTCCATAAGCACGAGACCGTTCCGACCCGAGATTTCAAACAGCTCCCGCGCCTCGCTCTCTCGGAGCGCGAGCGGCTTCTCGCACAGGACGTGCCGCCCCGCTTCGAGCGCGCGTTTCGCGTAGTCGAAGTGCGTTCCGTGAGGCGTCGCGATATACACCGCTTCGACCGCGCCGAGGAACTCCTCATAGCTCCCGCTTCGCGGACTGAGGTCGAACCGTTCGGCGAACGCCGCCGCGCTCTCCTTGTGCGGATTGTACACCTCCGACGCGGTAACGCCGCTCACGAACCGCAGTTCGTCCATTATGCGCCCCGCGATTCTGCCCGTGCCGACGATTCCGAGCTTCACGACCCCGAGCCGCGCGACGCGCAGGTCTGTGCTCGACACGTTCATAGTGCGCGGCAGATACTGTACTTCGCAGTACTGCTTCAGATAGTCGAACTTGCCGCGCCAGTCGGAGCCTACCGTAAAAATATCGGCTCCGAACTTCTGAATGTCCTCGACCTTTTGCCCCTCGTGTTCCTCGATTATTATCTCGTCGGCGTAACCGGAGCTTCGCACGTTGTCGATGCGCCGCATAAGCGAGTCCACGACGTTCATTTTGCCGCGCTGAATGTCGAACTGCTCCGTCGTCACGCCGACAACCAGATAGTCGCCGAGAGCTTTCGCGCGCTCAAGCAGTCTGCGGTGTCCCTCGTGAAAGAGGTCGAAAGTACCGTATGTAATCACTTTTTTCATAGCGAGGCTCCTCTCCGATTTCCCTTTCAGTATGCCCCGAAGCTGCGTCGTGGAACGCTCTTTTGTGTAGGGGAAGAACACCAAATCCGCGCCGAGGGCGTTAAGCGGAGCTTCCTCCCGCGCGGCTTCGCCGAGGTGGTCGTCGCCGGTGAACATAACGTCGAAGCGGTACTTCTCCCAAGCCGCGACTTTCGGGATAAGCTCCGGCGTAGTTGCGTCCGCCTCGTCAACGTACCGCACCGCGCCGACAATCTCAAGCCGCTCGGCGAGCGGTATCGTCGGCAAATGCCCCTTGTGCCGCAGTATCAGCTCGTCCGTCAGTACGCCGGCAATCAGCCGGTCGCAGCGTTCTTTCGCGCGGCGCAGCAGGTTCAGATGTCCGACGTGAAACAGGTCGAACGAACCGGACACATACCCGACGCTCCAGTGTTTGCCGGTCTCGGAAGCTAACACAGCTCTGCGTCAGCAAGCTGCGGGAACAGCAGCTGCGCCAGATAATCGTCAACTTCCGGCTTGTACAGCACGCGCGCGGGACTGTCCGCGAGCGCGTCCGACACTTCCGCGACGACGGCGGCGGAAGCCGGCAGTACGAGTACCGTATCGCGCGCCGTAAGCGCGGCGAAATCCGGCTTCCTGACCGCCGCGCCGTCTCCGGCTTTGTCCCACAGTTCCGCGGGAGAAAGCGCGGTGCCGTCAAGGAGCGGCAGCAGATTCGCGGCGGACTTTCCGAGCGCGCCGTAGGCGATTATTTTGCCGCCAGGCGGCAAATCGGCGAATTGCTGCCGGGTTCCGGTCAACGCCAGTTCGACGGCGCGGCATACGCAGTCGGTTTTCTCGCAAATATCTTCGTAACTAATATCTACGTTAAACCAGTTGTTTACTGTGTACATATAGCTCCGTCGTAAGTATTCGGTTTTGCTTTGACCGCCGACGAGACTTACAGATCCGCGCATATGTATTTTCAGTGTATAAAATACCGACAAGTTTGCAAAATACCGACGCTTGTACTTGTCGAGAACGGTTTTGTCCATTCTGCCGAGCATAATTAAAACAACTCTGTGATATTCGCTCCAGTAATAGCTGAGCCGCTCAAAAGTCCGGTTATGCGCCATTCCCTCCGCATAAGAGTTGTAATAATAAAGCGGTATACGAAAATGCTTCATTTTTCCTCCGTATATTGAGAGAGGTATGAAGAAAGACGGCTCGTAAGAACCGCGAGTTTCAAAATAAAATGTATCAATCAGGCGGCATTTTCTGATGTAGCTCATCCGGGTGAGGAATGCCCACGCCGCTTTATTCAAGTCGTTGCATAAGAAAAATTCGGGCGTATACGAGTCTTCCGGTCCTCTGAAGCGATAGTGTGGTTTATTGAGTTTTCCGTCCTTGCCAAGAGTAATTTGCAGGTAATCGCAGATGCAATAATCATATTCCGCGTTTGACTCGAGCCAGCCAGCCATTGTGCTTACATACCGCGGGTCAAGCTCGTCGTCCGCGTCTATAATGCACATATACTCCCCCGTCATACACAGAAGTCCGGTATGCACCGCCTTGCAGCAGCCTCCGTTCTCCTGGTCAATAATCACGACCTCGTACCCGCGTGCGCGCAGGCGCGGCTCGTACTCCGCGATGACCTCGCGCGTGCCGTCCGTGCTGCCGTCGTTGACGAGAATCAGCTCGATGTTGTCCCACTCCTGCGCGATAACGCTGTCGAGCATCGCGCCGATCCACTTAACCTTGTTGTAGCACGGTACGACCATTGAAACCTTGCCCTGCTCCGCCATTTTAGCCTCTTTCATAGCGCAGACCGTCAATGAAAACGAAATAGCCGGTCACGCCTATAGTATCAAGTTGTTTTGAGATTTCCTCATAGTGTACGCTCGCGATAATGAGCCGCGCGCCGCCGTCGCTTCGCAGCAGCCCGGGCAGTTCGTCCGGGCCTCGAACCGGTATACCGCAGGCGGAAGTGCCCCGTTTGCGTTCGGAGTTATCGAACGCGCAGACGACGTTAAGCCCCGCGCCGTAGCGTTCGAGCCAGATTCGCAGACTGTCTCCCGCGCCGAAAATGTATACGTTTTTGCCTTCGATTCCCGAAAGCATACCGAAGTACCGGCGCGTGTAGTGCGTGTACGGACGCGACATATCGACGACGGCGTTCTCCGTGTGCTTCGGCGTGCGGTACTTCGGCTCCGGCGTGAGCGTACCGCCCGGGTACGCGGCGACAAGCGCTTTCTCCCACCCTATCGGGACGCGGACGGTCAGGTCGCCGAACTTTTTCGGCTCGAAGCCGCCGAACCAAGCTTTTTCGTAGACCCGCGCCCCGCGCTCGCCGCGGCACACAGGCATCGCGCAGTACGGCTGCTTAGTCCCGGCGTACCGCGCGCAGAACCGCTCGTACCGCTCCGCGAGCGCGGCGTAGCCGCCCGCGATTCCGCCGGAGCAGTAGCAAAAAAACTCTTTCTCGGCGGAAACCGCGCCGCCCGCACATTCGTCGAGCGCGGCGGAAGCGAGCAGCTGTCCGCGCATCGCTTCCGCCGCTTTCTGCATTCCGGCGGCGGTTTCGCCGTCCGGCACGTCGTCGAGCGGGATTATGTCGATATACGCGCCCATATTGCCGCCGCGCGTGAGTCCGTTCGGGAAGTCGATAAGTACGGTTGTGCCGCTGTGCCGCAACCGTGTGAACGGCGGCGCGGCGGCGGGGTCGTTCGCCGGCGTTTGCAGAAAATACGGCTCCGCGAACCAGTCCGGCGAGTTTCGCAGTCTGTCATAGTCCGCGCGCGGCAGAACGACGTCTATATCGTCGTCCCAGGGGATAAAACCGCCGTGCCGCACGGCTCCGAGCAGAGTGCCGAACATTGCGAACCAGGATAGACACTCGAGCTCCGCGACCTCGGTGAAGCGGCGCAGCAAGTCAAGTTCGACGGTCTGTAGTTCAGTCAGGTTCGGCATCCGACAGCTCCTCAATCGTGTATACGGGCAAGTCCGTCTGCCCGCGCAGTTCCGCGGATATGTCCTCGCCGCGCCGTACGGTTACTATCACAATGTCGGCGGCGAGTCCGGGCGGCAGAGCCGAGAGCGCGCGGTACTCTCCGCGGTTTCGGTCAACCGTCGCCGCAAGCTCGAATCCGCAGTTCTCGAGTACGGCGCGCAGAGTCTGCCCGCGCACACCCGCGCCGTAAAGCACGGGCGCGTTTTTTCCGAGCGAACGCAATTTGGCGGCAATTGGAATAAACCGGGAATAACGAGCCCGCTCCGCGGCCCGCTCCGCGGCCCGCTCCGCGGGATTAAGCCCTGTTCCGAACACTTCAAGGCGTGTCTTTTCGCCGGCGAGCGCGGCGAGTTCGTCCCAGCGTTCCGCGAGCGAATACCGCGCTTTCAGCCGCTCGATCCATTCGTCGTGCCGTACGTCCGCGGCGAATGCGGAGGAGTAGTTGACCGCAAAAATCGCGCGGACGAGCGCAAGCTCCGGCGGCGCGCCGTCCCAGTAATACTCCTGGTCAAAGAATATCAGTTCGTCGTTCGCCGCATCATAGAAGCAGTTCGCGGGGACAAGCTCCCAGTAGCATTTGCCGCCCGCCGCCGCCTTGTAAATCGCGTCGCGAATACGGTCGAAACCGCGCGCCGCCTCGTCAAAGTCGAACGTGCCGCGCAGCAGCTTGTCCGCCCAGTAGTCCCAAATCGTCGGCAGGTTAAGCCGCTGCATCACGAGCGATTCGCCGTCGGACGCAAGCGGCAGCACGTTCACGCCGAGCGCGGCAAGCTCTTCGTGATTGCGGAGCGTCTGTCCGAGCCGCGCGGCAGCGTCGCTATGCAACGCGGTCTTGCGCGCGGTGCCGTCGTTCCGCACGGTCGTCGCGAAGCGTTTGGACGGCTCGCGGTAAATCGTCACCGCCGCGTAATCGACCGCGCAAGGCTCGGAGTCGCCGGTGCACGCCTCGACGAGGTACGCCGCGCACAGGAACCCGAACGCGCCGCCTCTGATTATTTCGCGGTACAGCGGACGCTCGTCAAACTGAAGATTCGGGTCGTCATATATGAAAAGGTTGCCGCGCTGATTGAGGATTTCGTTCGGCGGATACGCCTCGGAGTACACCTCGGTAGTGAGCCAGTGGTCGGTAAGCGGGTAGTACCACTTGCGACGAGCGAAGCCCGCGTCCGTGAGCCGCGAATCAAGCTCCGCCTTGCCGGGTCCGCCCGCGCGCCCGAACAGCGATTCGTACGGAGCCTTGCCCGGCTCTGCTCCGCGCCCCGCCCAGAACCTCAGGGCAAACGGATTTTCATAGGCGATAAGCAGCCGTCCGCCGACGGTGAGCCGCGCGCGGTACCGCGTCAGCGCGTCCGTGCCGAAGTCGTCCGGGTCAAGCAGAACGATATAGTCGAAGTTGCCGCCGTCCGCTCCGTCCGAGACTTTGAGGTTCCTCTGTTTCAGCAGTTCCGTAAGCGCGCCGCCGGACAGGTCGAGCGCGGTTGCGCCCTCCGGGAACGGGTACCAGCACAGCACGCCGTGGCGCAGGTGCGTGTGCTCTTGCAGGAAAGGCGGTATATTTGCGCTCATAGGCGGCGTGTCTCCGATCAGACGGCATAGAGTACGGTTTCACAGTAGTTGGGAATCATCCTGTAGCACTGGTAATGGCGCAGATAAAAGCGGTACTCCGGGACAAGGCTTTTGATATACAGCGGTATTGTAAGAATATCTTCCGGTTTGTGGTAGACGCAAATCGCAAGCCGCGGCTTGTTGCGGACTATCGTGCGCTTCGCGCCGGCGAGCGCGTCCAGCTCCGAACCTTCTATGTCCATTTTTATCAGCGTTACCGCATCGTCCCCGACGACGTCGTCAATCGCCGCGACATCTATCGTTTCGCTTCCCGCACCGTCGATTTGGGAACTGCCGGCGGCACTGTAAAAACTGAGCGTATCCGCGCGGCGGTGTGCGCCCTTTGCGATTATCTGCACATTTTCGTTCGAAAAATCGTGTTGTTTCGCGATAAGTTTCAGATTGTCTGCATCCGGTTCAAAGGCGTATATCTTTTTATAATCTCCGCCGCAAAAACGCAGAAACCGATAGACAGAACCTCCGTCATAGGCTCCGGCGTCGATGTAAACCTCGTTCGGAACCGGTCCGCAAAAGGGTTCGCCGAAATATTGCTCACGAAACGGGAACGGGAAATAGATACGGTCTTCCGGATAATCGAGCTTCATCAGAACCTCGTAAATGTCCTCGATCCAGACGGTGGTGGCAATTACGATCGGAATATCATTTTGGCTTGCTTCGCGCCGGGGGGGGGGGGGGGGGGGGG
>JAITNK010000055.1 GCA_031290515.1 Oscillospiraceae bacterium | reverse complement strand
GTGTGGGTACTTTTGGGGGTGCGGGTGCGGGGTTTTTCGCCGCGCTACAACGGGGGTCCCGGGATTTGCGACCCGGAACCCCGCCGCTTTTCGCCGTCAGCCGCCGAAATCGATTGTCACATTGCCGCTCGTCGCTTTCGCGACTATAACCGTGCCGCCTGTACCTGAATCCGTGACTTTGCCGCGCCGTCCGCCGACTTTGACGGAGCCGCTGCCCACAGTCGCCGTGACGCGGTAACTGCTCTCCGGAAGCGTCGTTACGAGCTTCACGTCGCCGCTCGTCACGGCGAGCGTCCCGCCGCCGTACGCGCCGTAGACGTAGACGTCGCCGCTCGTCGCGGACGCGTCCCCCGCCCCGTTGACCCGCTCGAGCCGGACGTCTCCGGACGTCGCGGTCGCGGTGTAGCTGCCCGGCGTATCCGTACCCTCGCAGTCCGTCATTCTGACGCTGCCGGAGCTTGTCCGCAGAACGGCGCGGTCGAATTTCACCCGTTCCGCGCGGATACTGCCGGAACTTGTTTTCGCCGACAGATAGCCGCAGTCCGCGTCGGCGACCGAGATACTGCCGGACGAGACGCTGACGTTAAGCTCGCCGAAGCTGCCGGGTACCCGGCATTTCACGGTGCCGCTGCTCGCCGTGAGCGTCGCTGAATCGAGACTGAAACCGCGCGGCACGAAGATTTTGACGTACGAATCAGTCCAGCCGAAATTCATAAACACATAAACGCCGCTGCGCTTTTCGGTCACGCGCAGCACGCCCTCCTCAAGGCTCCACTCAAACGTCGATTCCGCGCTCTTCGCCTCGAAACCCCACTCGTCCGCCTCGACGAATTCGACGGTCGAGTCGCGCATACTGACCTCGACGGAAGTAAAACCCTGCGCGAACGTCTCCGAAACCGTGACCTCGCCGCCGGTTTTCACAACCGTAAGCCTGTGCGCGCCGCCGTCCCACGCGAGAGCGCCGGCTCCGGACAAAAACCCGAGCGTCGCGAGTGCCGCTCCGGCGACCGTAAGCGCGACCGCCGTAATAATCCGCTTTTTTTTCATTTCACGGTCCTCCGTCTTAAAATAAATCGTCCCGCCGCGCGCTTAAGTCCGCCGAAGCACAGTTTTGAGAGCTTTACCGTGCCGGTCAGCAGCAGGTACCCGACGCCGAGTCCGAAAAGTCCGCTGCCGAGCGCGGCGAGTCCCGTCGCCGGGTGCAAAAACACCGCGAACGCTCCCGCAATCGCAAGCACGAATCCCGCCAGTACGCACGCGGCTGCGGATACCGCGAGCGAGAACACCGCCGCCGCGAGCGTCACCGCGACCGAGAACAGTACGGCTCCGACCGCAATCGAGACCGGCAGCGCAATCGGCGCGGCGAACACCGCGAGCAGTACCGTCCAGAACAGTTTTGCGCCGCCGCGTTTTTTCGCCGGAGCCGCGGTCGCGGAGAAATCCGGCTCCGGCGGAGTTTCGTCCGTGCCGTCCCGCGCGGCGTACTCCGCGATTATCTGCGCCGCGACGGCGCGCGGAGTGCCGAGCGCGAGGAACGCTTCGTCGAAGTCCTCCGCCTCGCGGAAATAGTCGCCGTAGAACTCCGCCGCCGCGCCGGTTTCCTCTTCCGGCAGCGCGCGGAGCCTGCGCCGAAGCTCCGAAATGTACAGCTCCGCCGACTGCTCTTTAGTCTTCTGCGCCACTTGTCTCACCCCCTACGAGAATTTCGTCCACCGCGCCGACGAATTGCCGCCACGCGCCGAGCAGTTTTGCGAGCGTCTCGCGCCCCGTGTCCGTCAGCCGGTAATATCGGCGAAGTCTGCCCTCGTGCGGCGTGTCGTACGTCTCAAGGCAATTATGCGTCGTAAGCCGGCGCATAACCGGGTAAATCGTCGATTCGGACACCTCGAGCGACGCGTTGACGCGCTGCGTGAGCGTGTAGCCGTAAGCGTCGCCCTTTGCGATGATTGCGAGAACGCACAGGTCGAGAGCCGCTCCCGATGCGCTGATAAGCATAGCGCACCTCCTTCTTTTTTGCAGTATTGTGTTGTCCGCTATATTATATATCATATAATACTATCATTGTCAAGCGTTTTGCGAAAAAAGTGAAAATATTTTTGATAAAGGTATTGACAAAGCGGTTCATACGCGCTATAATTCACATATAAATATTATATGCGATAAATCTTTCAAAATTAAGGAGCAATAACGATGTCAAAAGTATACCAAAGTCTTACGGAGCTGATCGGGAAAACCCCGCTGCTCAACCTCAGGGGCTACGCCTCGAAGCTCGGGCTGAAAGCCGAAGTCCTCGGCAAGCTTGAGTATTTCAATCCCGCCGGAAGCGTCAAGGATCGTATCGCGCTCGCGATGATTGCGGACGCGGAGGCGGCGGGCAAACTGAAACCCGGCTCCGTAATCATCGAACCGACGTCCGGCAACACCGGAATCGGACTCGCGTCCGTTGCGGCGTCGCGCGGATACCGCGCGATTCTCACGATGCCGGAGACGATGAGTGTCGAGCGTCGCAAACTTCTCGCGGCGTACGGCGCGGAAATTGTGCTGACCGAGGGTTCCAAGGGTATGAAAGGCGCAATCGCCAGAGCGGAAGAGCTTGCGGCGGAGATTCCGAACGCGTTCATTCCGGGGCAGTTCGTGAACCCGGTCAACCCGAAGATTCACCGCGAAACGACCGGTCCCGAAATTTGGGACGATACGGACGGCAAGGTTGATATTTTCGTGTCCGGAGTCGGCACCGGCGGAACAATTTCCGGCGCGGGCGGTTACCTGAAGGAAAAGAACCCCAACCTCAAAATCGTTGCGGTCGAGCCGTTTGATTCGCCCGTACTCTCCGAGGGACGCGCCGGCGGACACAAGATTCAGGGTATCGGAGCGGGCTTCGTCCCCGACACGCTCGACACGAAAATCTACGATGAAATCATTACGGTCAAGAACGAAGACGCTTTTCAGTCCGCGCGCGACGTTGCGAAAGCCGAGGGGCTTCTCGTCGGAATATCCTCCGGCGCGGCGATTTGGGCTGCCGCGGAGCTTGCGAAGCGTCCCGAGAACGCCGGCAAGGTCATCGTCGCGGTACTCCCGGACACCGGCGAGCGTTACCTTTCCACCGCGCTGTTTGAAGTGCAGTAAAGTATATGCGGCGCGTGTCTCCTGCTATCCCGTAACTTAAAATGCAAACGCCCCGCCGAAAAGGCGGGGCGTTTGCAAGGTACCTATAAAAATTTTCTCAAACCCCTTTACAACGGCTTTCAGGTGTGTTAATATACTGTTAATAAAAGCCCGGTGCGGAGTGAAGCGCAATCGGCGCGAGCCGAATCCGCGGACTCCTTCCCCGTGACCGCAGACACGGAGCGGCGGAAGGACTTGTCCGCCGGGCGATAAATAAGAAAGAAGTGAACTGAATGCCACCACCCGGAATGCCTATGATGGGCGGAGGACCCGGCGGTCCGAGAGGACGGGGAAGCCGTTTCGGTCCTATGTCCGACGAGGAAAAGGCGGAAGCGCCTAAAATCACCCGAAAGCTCGTTTTCCGCGCGTTCTCTTACCTCGGTCCCTACAAAGCTCAGCTGTTTGTCATACTGCTGACAATTCTTGTAACGTCGCTGCTCGCGCTGCTTCCGATTATGCTGCAGCGCGACATCGTTGACAAAGGTTTCCTCGGGCAGAACAACAATCTGCTCGTCTCGACAGACCCGTCAACTCTCGGCAGTACATTTACAGTCACCGCGACGGACGTTTCCGAAGCGTACGAGTTTCACCTGACAATCGTTGAAAACGCCGAACCTCTCACTCCGGAGGACTTCGTCACCAAAAAGATTGGCACGCCCACGGAGACGACGGCTCCCGGCGGACGCAAGCTGAGCGTATACAAAGTCGCGGACTACGAGGTCTCGCTCGGTTCGACGCTCGAGCTTACGCGCACGGTGAGCAATCCGCTCGACCTCATACGGCGGAAAATCGCGAGCACTTCCGCCTGGTCGTCGAACGACCCGACGGTCATCGCGGTGCAGCCGCTCCGCGCCGGCGATTTGTCGCTTATCGTGTGGCTTATCTCGCTGTCGTTCGCGCTGATGATTCTGTCCGGACTTATCGGGATTTTGCAGAGCTACGTCAACACCTGGATGAGCCAGCACATAGTATTCGATATGCGAAACCAGATGTTCCGGCACCTGGAGTTTATGTCGCACCGCTTCTTCACGAACGAGAAGCAGGGAGACCTGATAACCCGTATGACGAGCGACGTTCAGGGCGTGAACCAGGTCATTTCGGGGACGCTGATCAACCTGTTCTCTAACTTCGTTACGCTGATTACGACGATTATCGCTATGGTCGGGCAGAACTGGATTCTGACGCTTGTCGGCGTGGCGATTCTGCCGCTGCTGATTTTCCCGACGCGCGCGGTCGGGCGCAAACGCTTTGAGATTGCCGGAGCGACGCAGGAAGCTCAGGACGATATGAACCAAATCCTCAACGAGTCGCTTAACGTCTCCGGCTCCCTGCTCGTGAAGCTGTTCACGCGCGAGGAAAAGGAGTACGCGAAGTTCGAGGAGACGAACACACGCATCGTCAGGCTGTCGATTCGCGAGAGTATCATCGGCCGCTGGTTTATGATGTTTATGCAGGTGCTGAACAATATAGGTCCGACGATTATCTATCTGATTTCGGCGATACTGCTGTTCAAGTACGGGCATCTCGAAATCACGGTCGGCGGCATCGCGGCTATGGTCGCGCTCGTACAGCGGCTGTACGGTCCGGTCAACTCGCTGTTCTCGATGCAGGTTGACATCACGCGCAGTATGGCTCTGTTCAACCGCCTGTTCAACTACTACGATATGCCGGTTGAGATTCAGAACAAACCGGACGCGGTCATTCCGGAGCGCGTCACCGGCAACATCGACTTCGACAACGTGTCCTTCCATTATAACGAGGATTCGCCGATACTCAAGGGCGTGTCGTTCTCGATAAAGTCCGGCACGACGACGGCTATCGTCGGACCGTCCGGCGCGGGCAAGAGTACCATAATCAACCTCATACCGCGCCTTTACGACACGGTCGGCGGCTCGGTCAGGGTTGACGGCACAGACCTGCGCGACCTCGATATGTTCGCGCTGCGACGCAACATCGGCTTCGTGACGCAGGACACATATATGTTCAACGGCTCCGTGCGCGACAACCTGCTCTACGCCAAGGACGACGCGACCGAGGACGAGCTTACGGAAGCTTGCCGCAAGGCGAATATCCACGACTTCATTATCTCGCTGCCGGAAAAATACGACACGATTGTCGGCAACCGCGGACTGAAGCTGTCCGG
Organism: Oscillospiraceae bacterium; assembly: GCA_031290515.1. GTDB lineage: Bacteria > Bacillota > Clostridia > Oscillospirales > Oscillospiraceae > JAIRRO01. The sequence continues at coordinate 2,944 of JAITNK010000055.1, read as the reverse complement.
CGGCGAAAAGCAGCGTCTGTCCATCGCGCGAGTCATACTCAAAAACCCGAAGATACTTCTGCTTGACGAAGCGACAAGCTCGCTCGATTCCATTTCGGAGACGATGATTCAGGAAGCGATCGACCCGCTGCTTAACGGACGCACCGGCGTCGTTATCGCGCACAGGCTTTCGACGATTATGGAAGCGGACGAAATCATCGTCCTCAAGGACGGCGAGGTTCAGGGGCGCGGCACTCACCGCGAGCTGCTCGCGTCGAACGACGTGTACAAGGAGCTGTACGAGACGCAGTTCAAGCGCGCAATCGAGGACTACGAGTCGGCGCGCACGGAGCAGCTCGAGGACGGCGCACAAAGCTCGTTCCCGGAGTTTATGCGCGGAGGGCGCGGTTCCGGCGAGCGCGGCGAGCGCAGAGGTCCGCCTGATGGCGGTTTCCCGGGTGCGCCGGAGGGCTTCGACCCGTCGAAGCTGCCGGAGGGGTTTGACCCGTCGAAGTTTACGCCGCCGGATGGCGGCTTCCCGGGAGGTCCCGGAGGGCGCAGACCGGGCGGCGGCGGCTTCGGGCAGTAAGATATAAGATTAACCGCATAGTCAGGGTAAGCCGGACTATGCGGTTAATTCTCAAAAAAGCTGTTGACAAACGGCTCGGCTTCTGTTAGAATAACCGAGCCTCGGACGATTAGCTCAGTTGGTAGAGCATCCGCTTGACGTGCGGAGGGTCAGCGGTTCAAGTCCGTTATCGTCCACCCCCGAGAAAAGACGCGTATTTGCGCGTCTTTTCTCCTTTTTATGCGTCCAAAACCCCAGCGTAACTGCCGCGCGAACATTTTTACCCGGCGTATTGCAATGCTATGAATTGTGTGGTATAATATCCGCAGGCGGATATTAACCTCATTTATGCTTATATACCACAACGGCACTCGGTGCCGGGCGTTATAATAAGAAAAGGAGACTATACTATGTCAGACACAAAGACCGCCCTCGCGGAGGCAATCCGCAGCCGCCGCAGCACACGCGCCTACAACGGAACCCCTCCGAACCGCGAGGTGCTCGCCGAAATCATCGAGGCGGGACGCTATGCGCCGAGCGGCAGCAACAACCAGTACGCGCACTTTCTTGTAATCTCCGGCGACAGGCTCCTGACCGAGCTTCGCTAGATTGTCACGTCGTCGCTCGCGAACACGCCGGAGCGCGAGGGTATGCCGAAACCGCTTCTCGGACTCATCGCCCGCGCGAAAGACGGTCTCGTCGATGTGACGTACGGCGCGCCGGTACTCGTTATCACCGCGAGCAAAAAGGGCTATCCGAACAACATCGCGGACAGCGCGTGCGCTCTCCAGAATATGATGCTCACCGCGTCGGCGAACGGCGTAGGCAACTGCTGGATCAACCTGTTCTATGCGTTCCGCGACGTTCCGCCGCTTCGCGCGTTCTTTGAGCGCGCGGGACTCGCCGGCGACGAAGAAGTCTGCGGCGCGCTCGTACTCGGACTCGCCGACGACATCGCGGCCGAGCCGCTTCCGCGCACCGGCAACACGGTTACATACGCGGAGTAACGTCCGAGCAAGAGAGCGCGGCAGTCCGTCACAGACTGCCGCGTTGCCGCACTTTCCTGTTTACAAACCGCGCAACCGGGTGTAATATATGCTAAAATGTGTCGATAACGTCGGAGGATTCGGTTATGCTAAAGCGAGTATTTTGTGTTGTTCTGGCTCTGTCGTTTTCTCTCGCTCTGATAGTTTTGCCGGCATATGCCGCTGACGAATACGCGGAACAGAACGACACGCCGTATGAATTTCCTGTTTTACCCGGTTCCGAGGAATGGAGCTCTATGACGACGCAGGAGGCTCGGGAGGCTTGTCAGATTCCCGGTGACACGCTTAAAAATATGACGACCCGGGCACTTGTTGACACGGTTCTTGATTATCCGTTTATGCTGGAGCTGTTCGCGTTTGATACGGCGGCAGCGGCGTATACGACCGTCAAAAGCAGATTTAACGGGTTATATGAACTGTCAATCAGGCAGGACGCAATTGAAGTTCTGGACGCTGTAATCGCGTCGATAATGTCGGAGGATTCCGTTCAGGCGGGACGTTTAGGTTTTGCCAAAACTATACGGTATCAGATTTCATTGAACAACGAGCCGCTTGCCGGTACAGTGGTTTCTGCCGCGAAGACTTTCGGCTCCTCCAAAATCGGCAGTGCCGTGAGAATCGCCCTGTTATACTATACCGCTTATATAAGTACCCCCTGAGGCGCGGGCGTCGCGGTCGTATATGGGCTGACTGCTTGACTTCGCGTCCGCTGATGTGTTAAAATAAAACATCTTTATGTAACGGAGAAAAATATGAAAAGATACACAGCGATCCCGCTCGCGCTCATACTCGCGTTTGCGCTCTCCGCTTGCGGCGGCAAGGCCGAGACCGAAGTTTCCCGCGCGCCGCAGAGTTCACCGACGGCAACGGCGACTACGGCGCAGCCGAGCGTTGAGCCGTCTCCCGAACCGAGTGTTGAGCCGTCGCCGACCGCGGAAGCGACAGCCTCCGAATCCTCCGCTGCTCCGGCGGCAGTTGTAACAACAACGCCAAACGCTGCACCCGCGTCAACACCCCAAACCACAGCTGCACCGAAACCGACGCCAACCGGCAATCCGTTGCCGTCCGCTGCCGTTTCTGCTGATGAACAAGGTATATTAAGCGGCGATGAAATACAGAAAGCAAAAGATAAGGCGCTGAGCTATTACAGCTCGGGTTCGGTAATCGGCGGAAAAACGGTACTGGAAATCAATCAGATAACGGATACCGACTCTTATATCAATTCCGATTATTTCAGCGGCGACTATAATTATATTATTGGATTTGACGTCAAGGTGGATAACAGCGGAATCCTGCGAAAAATAATCCTGGCAAAAGACAACCTTGACGCCGATTGGGAAGTAATCAATGA
>JAITNK010000045.1 GCA_031290515.1 Oscillospiraceae bacterium | reverse complement strand
AAATGCCCGGCGATCAGCTGCGACACGCGAATGAGAATTTCCGCCCGCTTGCCGACGTAGGTGTTCCGCCACACGTCCTGCGCGGCGTTAGCGGCGCGGACGGCGAGGTCAACGTCCTCGGCGGTGCAGCGCGGCACGGTTGCGACGAGCGACCCGTCGTGCGGGTTTATCACGCCCATAGTGCCGCCGCGCACCGGCAGCGTAAGCTTGCCGTTAATCAGAATTTTGTATTCGTGCATTGCTTCGTCCTCCAAAAGATTATAGTGTGCGCCCGCGCAAAAACATACTAAACTTTGCTTTTTTGCAGCTTTTTTAGCCAAAAAAGCGCGCGTCCCAGCGTACCTCGCGTCCCAGCGTCTCCCGCGCTACCCTCCGTAGTTCACGCACACGAGCTTCTCGTCCAGAAACTCGCGCAGACCGTAGTCGCCGCCCTCTTTGCCGATGCCGCTCTCGCGAATCGAGGTACCCCACGGCTGCTCGTTCGTCAGCATCTGGCAGTTTATGAACACCGCGCCCGCGGACAGCTTCGGAATCAGCTTCAGCCCGCGCGAGATGTCCCGCGTCCAGACGTGCGCGCAGAGACCGAAGCGCGAGTCGTTCGCGAGGCGTACAACATCGTCCGCGTCCGTGAATTTTATAAGTACCGCGACGGGTCCGAAAATCTCCTCCCGAGCCGCTTTCATTCCGTGCGCGCAGTTTGTCAGCACGGTCGGCGCGACGAAGTATCCGGTTTCGCTCGCCGTACCGCCGGTAAGCAGCGTCGCGCCCTCGGAAAGCGCGGACTTTATGTAGTCCGTAACCTTAGTCTGATGCTCGCGCGAGACGAGCGGTCCCATATCGACGGATTTGTCGCCGCCGGACGTGTCGCCGACGGTGAGGTTCTCGGCGTACGCCTTGAACTTCGCCGCGAACCCGTCATATACGCTCTCGTGAACGTAGTATCTGCCGGGACCGGAGCAGTGCTGTCCGGAGTTGTTGAACTGCCGCCAGGCGAGAACTTTCAGGCACGCGTCAACGTCCGCGTCCGCGAATACGAGTACGGGGTTGTTGCCGCCAAGCTCCATAACGCTCTTTTTGACGGTGTCCGCCGCGGCTTTGAGAATCGACTTGCCCGTTTCCGACGAGCCGGTGAAGCCGACAATATCAACCTCGGGGTGACTTGCGAGCAACGCGCCGGAGACTGCGCCGGAGCCGGAAATTACGTTTACGACCCCCGCCGGAAGTCCGGATTTCGCGATGACCTCCGCAAAGAACAGCCCGATGCGCGAGTTCACGCTCGGCGGCTTGAGGACGCAGGTGTTGCCGACGGCGATTGCGGGGGCGATTTTCACCGCGGTCATAATCGTCGGCAGGTTCCACGGAATAATGAACGCGCAGACGCCCGCCGGTTCGCGCTTGATGTAGGTGAGCGTGTCGGGGTTCGGCACGGGTATCTCGTCGCCCTTGATACGCAAGGCGGCGTTCGCGCTCCACTCGAATTTGTCCGCCGCGCCCATACACACGCCGAACGCGTCTCTATACGGCGTGCCGTGTTCGAGGCATTCGAGCAGAGCCATCTCGTCCGCGTTCTCACGTATCGCGGCAGCGATTTTGAACAGGAACTTGTTGCGTTCCGCCTGCGGAAGTCCGCTCCAAGCCGGAAACGCGGCGCGCGCGGCGAGTACGGCGTCGTTCACGTCGTCAGCGGTCGCCGACGGCACGGCGCCGAGAGCTTCGCCGGTCGAGGGGTTGCGGGTTGTGAGCGTTCCGCCGTCCGACGCGCCGCGGAACCCGCCGTTTATGTACATTTTGTATTCAGGCATAGCAGTCCTCCGTATTTTACAGTCGCACTCTGTATTTTATTGTGCCTATTGTACAGCATTCACGGAGATTAAGCAAGCGTAAAATGCGGATTGCCTTGACTTGTGCGCGCGTTCGTGATAAAATACAGCGGTTACTTGATTCACACAGGCAGTCAGAGCCGCGCCCGCAGGCGCGTTCCCCGTGCGAGCTTGCGAGCACGAAGCGACGGAGGGCTTCGCCCGACCGGGCGGATAATGAAGGCGGCTGATACCGCGCGTAACGCGAGCCGCGCCCGCAGGCGCGTTCCCCGTGCGAGCCTGCGAGCACGAAGCGAAGCGGGGCTTTGCCCCGCAAGCGGATAATAAAGCGGCGGGAGGGTTTCTCACCCCGCAAAGTCTGCGGACTTCGCGGGGACCCCGATTGCCCGACCGAGCGGTGCCGCGCCCGCAGGCGCGTTCCCCGTGCGAGCTTGCGAGCACAGAGCGCGGGAGTCTTTGCCCGACCGGGCGGATAATAAAGGTGGTTAATTATGCAAAATATGCTGAAAAATCAGGTCGCGCTGATCACCGGCGCGACGAGCGGAATGGGCGAAGCGATCGCGCGGCTGTTCGCCGCCGAGGGCGCGGCTGTGATTCTCGGCGGTCGCAGCGTCAAAAAAGGCGAGGCGGTTGCGGCGGAGATAGAAGCGTCCGGCGGCGCGGCGAGGTACTACGGCGCGCTTGACGTTACGGACGAAGCGTCGATACAGAGCGCGGTCGCAAAAACGGTCGCGGAGTTCGGTAAAATCGACATACTCTGTTGCTTTGCCGGAAAGACGTTCGACGGAGAGGGACTGTCCGCGCGCGAAAACCTCGAAAAAACGCTCGGCGCGAATCTCACCGGAACGTACTCGACGGTACTCGCCGTACTGCCTCATATGAAAGCCGCGAAATCGGGGAAAATCATCATATGCTCGTCGAACGGCGCGTTCAACCCGACGACCCCGGCATACGCGTATCATATGGCGAAAGGCGCGTGCGAAAGCCTGACCGTAAATCTCGCGATGGAGCTTGCGCCGCTCGGAATCCGCGTCAACTGCATTAAGCCGGGTCCGATTCGCACGGCGTTCTGGGACGAACTCGCGTCCGGCGCGGAGCTTGAAAACCTGCTCGGCGGCATCGCGGCGCACGAGGTTCCGCTCGGCAGAATCGGCACCGCGGACGACATTGCGGGTCCCGCGCTGTGGCTCGCGAGCGACCTCTCGGCGTACGTCACCGGGCTGTGCCTCTACGTCGGCGGCGGAATCGGCTACGTCTACTCCCACGCGCAGAGCTTTCTGCTCGGCAAAACGCCAACGGAATAACTCGCGGGGGGACGGACGAAATTGCGCCGCACGGAGCTACAGGAGGACTTGTCCGACCGAGCGGATAATCAGCGGCTTTGCCGCCGCCTCAGCGGCGTTCCCCGTGCGAAGCACGGAGCGACAGGAGGACTTGTCCGACCGAGCGGATAAATTTGCAAATTTTGGAATGAGGTTATTTTTATGCAAAAGGTAAACAAACAGGAAATCAAAGAGGTGCGGGTTATGACGCCCCGGCTGCAAAAGCTGAAGTCGGAGTGGGAGGCGGCGGAGCCGCAGGTTTACGTTGACGACTCGCTGCTGTTCACCGAGTCGTGGAAAGAGACGGAGGGGCTGCCGGTTGACGTCCGCTGGGCGAAAGCTCTCGAAAAGCGTCTGCTCGAATGTCCGCTGCTCATACGCGACGGCGAGCTTATCGCCGGCAGCCTCACGAAGTTCATACGCGGCAACGGAACGCTCTGCGCGATGAAGCCGCGCGAAATCCTCGAAATGGTCGAGAAAAACAAATTCGACCGCAAAACGTCGGACATTTCCTCAACCAATATCGACCCGGCGGACCTCGCCGCGCTCAAAGCCGACGCGGAGTACTGGATCGGGCATATGCCGCAGGAATCGTCGGTCAACAAGGCCGTCGAGTTCGATATGGGAAGCGACGTGTTCGACCTGCTGTTTGACCGCGGAATGGTGTTCGAGGGGCGCGGAGTGCGCTATAAAATGGACAGGGGACTGTTCCAGAACTACTCGGCTTACGGCGGCGGAGTCGCGCAGGTGTCGGTCAAGTGCGTCGAAAACGGACTCGACTACGTCATAGAGCTGTGCAAAAAAGAGCGGGAACGTATGCTCGCCGCGGGCGACGAAAACAGTCACGGAACCGCGCAGTTTATGCGTAAATACTGGCTGCTCGCCGCGACGATAATAAGCTGCGAAGCGTTCATCAAATACGCAAACCGCCACGCGGACTACGCCCGCAAGCTCGCGGAAGTCGCGCCGGACGAGACGCGCCGCCGCGAACTGCTCCGTATGGCGGACGCGTGCGACCGCGTTCCGGCGCAGCCGCCGCGCGACTTCTACGAAGCGGTGCAGTGCGTGCGGCTGTACCACCTCGTTTGCTGGAAAGAGTCGTCCGACCGCCCGGAGGTTCCGGTGGGTCGTCTCGACCAGCTGCTGTACCCGTACTACGAGCGCGACAAAGCCGCAGGGAAAATCACGGCGCAGGACGCGGCGGAGCTGCTCGGCGCGCTGTGGCTCAAAATCCGCGAGTGCGAAAATCTTGTCACGATTCCGAGAGAACAGCGCGCCGCGCCCGGCTCTCTGCTTCCGAATATCACGCTCTGCGGCAGGGACAGGGACGGCAACGACCTGACGAACGAAGTCTCGTGGCTCGTGCTTGAGGCTATGGCGCAAATCAAGCTGTCGGAACCCGCGATTTACGTCCGGTACAGCCCCGAAACCGACCCGGAGTTTATACTTCACGCGCTCGAATGTAACCGAGAGTTCGGCGGCGGGAACCCCGCGTTCCTGTCGGACGCGCTCGGCACGAAGCGTTATCTCGACCGCGGAGTGCCGGTTGAGGACGCGTGTAACTGGAACGCGTCCGGCTGTCTCGGCTATCACCTCGACTCGCTCGAACATATGGGCGGCGGACACAACATCTCGCAGCTCAAAGTTCTCGAGCTCGCGCTTAACGACGGGTTCGATAAGCGCACCGGAAAGCAGCTCGGCGTTCACAGCGGCGACGTGAGGACGTTCACGTCGTTCGGACAGGTAATCGGCGCGTATTACGCGCAGCTCGCGCACTTCACGCCGCTTTTGCGGCGGTTCAAAATGCTGTCGTGGGGCACCGAAATCTCGGACGGTCCGATGAGCGGACTGCGCGTCGCGATGCAGTACGAGGACTGCATACCCGCGGGACTCGCGTCGCGCGAGGGCGGAGCGCGGTACCCGGAGGGGCGCGCCGCGTGGCTCGGCTCGCGCGGACTTGTTGACCTTGCGGACAGTCTCGTCGCGATTAAAAAGGTTGTGTTCGACGACAAGCGCGCGACGATGACGGAGCTTATGGACGCCTGCGCCGCAAACTGGGAGGGGTACGAGCGGCTTCACCGACTGTGCCTGAACGCGCCGAAGTACGGCAACGACGACGACTACGCCGACGAGGTGTACGACGAGATGTCGCGCCGCGTACCGGAGATTATGCAGCAGGAAGTCGATCCGCTGACCGGCAAAAAGCCGCTGCTGTTTATCGGCGCGGCGGCGGGTCACGTCGGAATCGGCAAGGCGATAGGCGCGCTCCCGAACGGACGGCTCGCCGGAAGCCCGACTTGCGACGCGGCTTGCTCCGTGTCGCCCGGCTGCGACTTGTCGGGACCTACCGCGGCGATAAACTCCGCGACGAACGGCGTTTACGGCTACGCTTACGCCGGTTACGCGATGAATATGAAGTTCTCGAAAGCCGTGCTGAACACGGACGAAAAAATCGAAAAACTCGCGGCTATGGTAAGGGCGTTCTTCAAACGCGGCGGCTGGCACATTCAGTTCAACATTCACTCCCGCGAGGAGCTGCTTGACGCGCAGGCGCACCCGGAGAACCACAGGAATCTGCTCGTCCGCGTCGGCGGGTACTCGGCGTACTTCATAGACCTCCCGCCCGGACTTCAGGCGGAGATAGTGAACCGCACGATGCACGAGATTATTTAGCGTTGCAAACGGGTACAGTCTTTAACATACAGCGGTACAGCATTGACGACGGACCGGGAATCCGCACGACCGTGTTTGTCAAGGGATGCCCGCTCGTCTGTCCGTGGTGCTCGAACCCGGAGTCGCAGAGCGCGGAGCCGCAGCTTCAGTACCGCGTCACGGCCTGCGCGCACTGCGGAGCCTGCGCCGCCGCGTGTCCCTCGGGCGCGATTACCGTTACCGCGGATTCGCACACGATTGACCGCGCGCGCTGTACCGTGTGCGGCGTATGCGTCCGCGCCTGCGAGTACGACGCGCTGAAAATTTCCGGGGAAGAGATGAGCGTCGATAAGGTCTGGAAAACCGTCCGCAAGGATACGGACTACTACGAAACGTCGGGCGGCGGAGTCACCTGCTCCGGCGGCGAGATTCTGGCTCAGCCGGAGTTTGTGCGCGAAATCTTTGAGAAATGCCGCGAGAACGGCGTACACACCTGCGCCGACACGTCCGGTTACGGCACGGAGGAGGCTATGCGCCGCGTACTCGAGTTCGCCGACCTCGTTTTCTTCGACATAAAGCACTCCGACCCCGCGCGCCACCTCGCGCTGACCGGCGTTCCGCTCGAAACCGTACTCGCAAACCTGAGACTGTGCGCCGGAAGCGGTGTGCCGGTAGTCGTGCGGATTCCGCTGATTCCGGAGTGCAACGCGGACGAAGCCGCGGTGCGCGGTATGGCGGAAATCGTCAGAAAGTGCGCGCCGGAAGCCGCCGTGAACCTGCTGCCGTATCACCGGTACGGCGCGTCGAAGTACGCGTCGGTCGGGCGCGAGTACACGCTCGAAGCCCTGCGCGAGCTTACGGAGGACGAGAAGTCACGCGCCGCGGATGTGTTCGCGGAGTACGGAATCAAATGCGAGGTAAGCGTATAGAGCCGCGATAACCGCATAACAGCACGAATCCGCGCGTCATTGACGCGCGGATTCGTTTATTCGGCTGCGCCGTCAGTCTTTGCGCTTCATTCCGCGCCGTATCGCCGCCGCCGCGACCGCGAGAGTGCCCGCGCCCGCAAAGAATGCGAGCCACACGGCTACGCCGGCGTCGCCCGTCTGCGGCGGCGCGAGAGGCGTGTACTCCTCGAAAACCCAAACGCCGTCGCCTTCGTCGTAGTGCCATTCGCCGCGCGGCGTACCATCGTCGCCGATTTCTATCCAAACGCCGTCGTCACCCGGGACGAGCGTGACGTTCGGCGGGATATTTTCGATAAGCTGCGGCGGCGGAGCCGGCTGCGCCGACGGCGTGGGGGGGGGCGTAGAATCCGGCGTAGGCGTTGGCGTCGGTTCGACGGACGGCTCCGCAGTAGGTTCGTCCGACGGCGCAGGCGACTCCTCCGGTGTAGGCGACGGAGACGGTTCGTCCGGAGACGGCGTTATCGGCGGCGGTGTCGGCGGGGGCGTAGTCGGTATTTTTTTGTTAGTAATGTCGGATAAGACGTTGCTTTCGCGGGCGATGCCCTCCCAAATTTCAAAGCCGCCGTGAGGCTCCGCGTAGACTGTATATACTTTTTCCGAGATTTCATATCCGGTCGGCGGCGAAATCTCCTTGAGGTAGTAAATCCCGCGCTCTATAG
>JAITNK010000032.1 GCA_031290515.1 Oscillospiraceae bacterium | reverse complement strand
CCTTCGATAAACACGCGTTTCCCGTCAACGCGGAGTCTGCCCTCGCAGAACAGCGACACCGCCCGCGGCAGAATGATATGTTCCGCCTGCTCCATAACCCTGCGCTGAAGCGATTCCGGCGTGTCGTCCGGCAGTACGTCAACCGCTTTCTGCAGGATTATAGGACCCGAGTCCACGCCTCCGTCCGCGAAATGCACCGTCGCTCCGGTGACGCGTACGCCGGCGGCTATCACGGCTTCGTGTACCCTCAAACCGTAAAACCCTTTGCCGCAGAACGACGGAATCAGCGCGGGGTGCACGTTTATAATGCGGTTTCCGTACTTCCCGGCGACCTCCGCCGGGAGAATGAACATAAATCCGGACAGTACGATAAGCTCCGCGCCGGAGTCCGCGACCGCGCGCGCGACTGCCGCGTCGAACTCCGCGCGGCTGCCGTACGCCCCACGGTCGGCGACGACAGTGCGGATTCCGGCGTTCTCCGCGCGGGTGAGCGCGTACGCATCCGGCGAGGACGATATTACGGCGGCAAGCTCGCAGTTTTTCACCGCGCCGCGACCGTGCGCGTCGATTATCGCCTGAAGATTCGTGCCGCCGCCCGACACGAGCACAGCGGTTTTTACCAAGTTATATCAACGCCTTTTTTCGCTTTTACCGTCTCTCCGGCAATCGCCGCGGACTCGCCCGCTCCGCGCAGTATGCGCACGGCTTCGTCCGCTTTGTCCGGCGCGACCGCGATGAGCATTCCCGCGCCCATATTAAATGTGTTGTACATATCGCGCGTATCGATTGCGCCGAGTTTTTGAACGTAGCCGAACACCGGTTTTTGCTCAAACTTCCGCGCGTCGATAACGGCGCGCACGCCGTTCGGCAGCATACGCGGCGCGTTCTCGTACAGTCCGCCGCCGGTGATGTGCGCGATACCGTGAACCGCGCCGCCGAGCGCGTTCAGCAGCGCGAGCACGGACCTGACGTAAATCCGCGTCGGCGTGAGCAGTTCTTCGCCGAGAGTTTTTCCGAACTCGGGAATCTGCGCCAGAACGCTTATGTTTGCCTCGCGGATAACCTTCCGCACAAGCGAAAAGCCGTTGCTGTGCAGTCCGCCGGACGCGAGCGCGACGACTGCGTCGCCCGGTTTGACGTTTTTCTGCGCGAGCAGTTTCGGCTCATCGACGATTCCGACGGTGAACCCCGCGAGGTCGTACTCCTCCTCGCGCATCATACCCGGGTGTTCGGCGGTTTCGCCGCCTATGAGCGCGCAGCCCGCCTGAATACAGCCGTCCGCAACGCCCTGCACGATTGACGCCGTCACGACCGGGACATTCCTGCCGCAGGCGATATAGTCGAGGAAAAACAGCGGTTCCGCGCCCGCGCAGATTATGTCGTTGACGCACATCGCGACGCAGTCGATGCCGACCGTGTCGTGTTTGCCGAGCGCAATGGCGACGGCGAGCTTCGTTCCCACGCCGTCCGTTCCGGAGACGAAAATCGGTTTCTTAAAGCCGGACAAATCCGGCGCGAAAAGTCCGCCGAAGCCGCCGAGCGAGCCGAGTACGCCGTCCCGGAACGTGGATTTAACAGCCGGTTTTATCATATCCACCTGTTTATACCCCGCGGTCACGTCCACGCCCGCCGCGGCGTACGCCTTGGAGTGCGATTCGCTCATACCGACGCCTCGAATTTCTGCCCGGTAATCCGCTCGAAAGCCTCGGCGTACTTGTGCCGCGTCGTCGCGATTACCTCCGCGGGGAGTGCGTCCGGAGCCTTGCCGCGCAGTCCGTTCGCGGAAAGCCAGTCGCGGAGAAACTGCTTGTCGAAACTGTCCTGCGGCTGCCCGGGGACATATGCGTCCGCCGCCCAGAAGCGGCTCGAATCCGGCGTAAGCACTTCGTCGCCGAGGATAAGTTCGCCGCCGCCGTCAAGCCCGAACTCAAACTTTGTATCCGCGATGATGATGCCGCGGCTTTCGGCGTATTCGGCGCACTTTTTGTAAAGCGAGACCGACGCGTCCCGCACCCTCTCCGCAAGCTCGCTCCCGAGCAGGTTTACGCACTCGCCGAAGCTGATGTTCTCGTCGTGCTCCCCGAGTTCGGCTTTGGTGGACGGCGTGAATATAGGTTCCGGAAGCTTGTCCGCCTCGCGCAGTCCGCCGGGGAGTTTAAGTCCGCAGACGGCGCCCGTTTTTTGATAGTCGGCGTAGGCGGAGCCGGTTATGTAACCGCGCACTATGCACTCGACCGGAAGTATTTTCAGCTTTCTGACGAGCATACTGCGCCCGCGAAACTCATCCGCCCGAAGTTCTTTCGGATAGTCCGCAATATCCGCCGAAACGAGGTGGTTTTTCACGATGTTCGACGTGTAATCAAACCAGAACAGCGACAGCCGGTTCAGCAGTTTGCCCTTGTCCGGAATCGGGTCGGGCATTATCACGTCGCCCGCGGAAATGCGGTCGGACACGACTATGAGCAGCCGGTCGTCCCCCGCGTCGTAGATGTCCCTGACCTTGCCCGCGCTGATTTTATTCATTAAACTATTACCTCCGCAAAAAAGTTTTGTCACATTGTATTACAGCCCGCCGCTACAGTTTCTCGGCTTCCGCCTGCAGCTTTGCGTTTTTCTCCCCGATTGTGTCCGCCATTTCGCGGCGAAGCGCGGAGAGCTTTTCCGCAAGCGCGCCGTCCGTCACCGCGAGAATCTGCGCGGCGAGCAGCGCGGCGTTCTTCGCGCCGTCGATACCAACGGTCGCGACCGGAACGCCCGGAGGCATCATAACGGTAGCGTACAGCGCGTCAACCCCCGCGAGTGCGCCGGACTTTATCGGAATCCCGATTACCGGAAGCGTCGTGTGCGCGGCGAGCGCGCCGGCGAGGTGCGCCGCCATTCCGGCGGCGGCGATTATGACCCCGAAGCCCGCGTCCCGCGCCGTTTTAGCGAAAGCGGCGGCGGAATCCGGCGTTCTGTGCGCCGAGATGACCGCAACCTCGGTCGGGACGCCGAGCGCTTTAAGCTGCGCTGCGGCTTCCGAAACGACCGCGAAATCGCTGTCGCTGCCCATTATTACCGCGACTTTTTTCAATAGTAAGCCCTCCGTTAACCGTTCGCGGGGCAAAGCCCCGCCGCGCTCAGTGTTTCGGCAAAACGCCGTATTCGTAAGCCGCGGCTTTGCCGGAACGCCTGACCCGAAACCGCCGCCCCGCTTCTACCGCGGTATTATATACCGCGCGGGGACGCTTTGTCAAGATACGCGTTGCGCGTCAAAAAAGTATATTGATATTTCAAGCGAAACGTGTTAAAATAAATGGAAGAATATTATCATACTTGATATGCAAAGGAGATTACCGAAATGAACCCGATTCATCTCACCGACAAGGATTTCAGCGAAAAGCTCGCGAGCGGAGTGTCGCTCGTCGATTTCTGGGCAAGCTGGTGCGGACCGTGCAAAATGGTCGCGCCGATAATCGAGGAACTCGCCGGAGACTTCGCCGGAAGAGCGACTGTCGCGAAGCTCGACACCGACGCTTACGGGGAAGTCGCCTCCAGGTACGGCATCACCGCGATTCCGACGGTTATCTTTTTCCGCGACGGCGAGGAAGTTTCGCGCGCCGTCGGCGTGATGTCCAAGGACGAGTACGCCGGAACGATTTCCGCATTGCTGTAGGTCTGCCCGGCAGGGCAAGCCTTGCCGCATACTGTGCTCCGGCGACGCCGTCCGTGTCCGCCGCCGCCGAAACCCCGGCTATGCTCCCATAAGCTGCAATCAGCAATTTTGCTTTTTGCAGCTTTTTTTCTCGAAAAAGCGCGCTTCTCCGCGTCTTTCCGTGTCCGGCTTCGCGCGGTAAAATTTATCGGCACTCCTCACAAAAATTCATTGACTATCTCCGCGGTCTATGATACAATGTGACAAAACTATTTTAGGAGGATTCACAATGTTCTTTCACAGCTTTAACCCCCTGACGACCGAAGAGGTCGAACGCAAAGCCGCCGGCAGACGCCTGCCGGACGGCAGCGCGCCGAGCGACGCACTCGCGGGCAAATCGTTCAAAGTCCTGCTCGAGGGTGAATTTGCGCCGCAGCAGCTCGAGTACAAATTCAAAACCGCAATGGACCTCGTCGTCACAGAAAACGGCAAGAGCTACGACGCGCCCGCGAACATCGTCAAATTCGGCAAAATCGTACTGTTTTCGCACCTTGTCCCCGGCACGTCGCGCGGGTGGCACATCATTATCGACACGAAAACGAACGCCGTAACCGCGTTTGAGACGTGGTTCGGAATTTCGATTCCGATCGGCGGCGACCTGTTCGGCACACGTCCGCCCACCGGAACGCGCGAGGTCGCGCGCGAGGTTCAGCGTCACTATCACTTCGGCTGGGCTGATTTCGGCGGCACCGCGAAGCCCGAGAAGCTGCACACGACGACGAACCGCCTCGAGGGGCGCGGTCTGCACTGGAAATACTGCTGCGGCAAGGAAGTTCTTACATACTTCCCGTCGGTAGTCTGCTCGACGACGGTGGAGCTTGACGCGCCGCTCGACACGGTCACGGTGACGTATCCGTCGGACTACCTGCGCATCGACGACGAGACGTTTATCTACGCGAAGTGGGGCGTCGAGTTCGCCGGCGAAATGTGGCTCGAAGTGCTTGACCTGTTTGAAATGAAAGCTGTCGGCTTAAAGCTCGGATTCGACGAGAGCGACGAGTTCGTATACGCTTTCCACAATGCCGTCCTCGAAGTCACCGGGGACGCGGCGCACCTCGAAACAATCACGCTCAACGGCGACAAAAACCCGCCGATGGCGATGATTACCGGACGCGGCGCGCGTTACGCGTACCGTCCGAAGGATTTAGACCCGCCGATGACGCACGACGAAGTAGAGGAAGCCGTCAAGACGCAGCGCATTTTCGAGTTCGGCGGACCGAACATAATGATGAGCGGCAACACGCTCGCGTTCAACTACGACCTTGTCGGCAAGCAGTTCAAGCTGACGTACGACCACGTCCAAACGCCGTACGCCTGGAGCGCGAAGAACAAGCCGGATAAGCTGCTCAAAGAATTTGAGTACGATTTCTCGGGCAGGGAGACGCTCAAATGGCGCGTACCCGGCGGCGCGTGGAACGAGGAGAAATACGTCTGCTTCGAGCCGGCAAAGGACATCTACTTCTTCTCGCATATGGTGACGGGCGACGCGCAGCACTCGAACGTGACCCACGCGGTGGACTATTCCACGGGACTTACGACCTGCGTCTGGGCGCGCGTCGGTTCCTGGACGAGCGAGTGGGAAATCTCCGCGACCGCGCTGTTCGGATACGCCGAGGGCGAGGGTATCGCGCCGTATCCGTTCAGTAAGCGTCACGGATTCACGACCGACCTCGTCGGACACAGCTACGCCTGGGCGTACAGCGACTCGATGAGCAGTATCCACGTCTATTCCTCGCCGATAAGCTCGAGCTGGACGATATTCCAGGACGACAACTCCGGCGGCGCGTCGTGGTCGAGTCCGTGCTTCTTCGTCAAGCTGCGCGACGACGCGTACCTGTTCGAGTGGGTCGAGGAAAACTGCAACGGCAGCCAGGGACTCGTCTGCTTCAACCCGCAGATTATGCACGACGGAGGATTCTTCTTCGGCGCGGGACACGCCGGACTATCCCTGAACATCACCGGCGCGTACGCCCGCAAACTCGGCGAGTTCGACGTGAACAAATACTTCGAGTAGAGAAGATACATATGGACGACGCGTTCATTCTGCGCGGATACACCGAGCGACACATCTCGGATCAGGTGACAAACGCCGTACACGCGCGCTTAAACCCCGAGCGTAACGCCCTGAAAGCGCAACTCGCGCCGTTCGATGCCGAGCTGCGCACCCTCTATCCGACGGACGCGTACGCGCTCCTAAAAGGAAAGCAAGCCCTCGCGCCCGGCGAGCCCGGGTACGACGTGTGGACTCGCCGCAACGAAATCGTGCGCAACTTAAATGATTTGGAGGCGCGTGGTCGGGCTGAAACGCGAGCCGAAATCAAGACGGAAGTCCTGCTGTACCGCGCCGAGAAGCCGTCCGGCGGCTGCGAACCGGCAGAGCAGCTGCGCGGTCAGCTCGAAGACCTCGCCGGGCGCATAGAAGAGGTCGCGGAAAGTGCGGAAGATGCGCAGTCGAACACCGCGGAACTCGAATCGCGAATCGAAGCTCTCGAAGCGGTGATTGAGGAACTCAGAACGCACATCGGATAAGCAAGTAAAACGGAGCGGGTTGACCGCTCCGTTTTCGTTATTTACTTTGCTTTTTGCGGCTTTTCGCGAAAAAGCGCAGCATTTACCGCTCGGCACGGCAAAGCCGCGCTGCCGCTCCGTGCTCGCTTCGCTCGCACGGGGAACGCCGCTGCGGCGGCGGCGGCGGCTCGCGAAAAGCGCGCGTACTAAAGCCCACGTTCCGTCAGCTCGCGCTCCGCCTGACTGAGCCGCAGATACATCGGCTCAAGCTCCGTGGCGTCCGCCGCGCCGAGCGACGCAACGGCTACGCCGTAGGCGCACTGGAGCCGCAGAAGCTCCGGCGCGAGTACTGCGTTCAGGTGATTCGCCCGGAAAACCTCATACGCAAGCTCCGCGCCGTCGCCGAGCAGAACGTACGGCACCGCGCGGTTGCGCGCCTCGTCCGCAAGCACTTCTAACGAGACCGCGCGGTCGTCGCACTCGCGCAGATAAAGTCCGTCGTCGTAACGAAAAACCGCGTTGTACACCTCGCCCCGCCTCGCGTCCATAACCGGGCAGAGTACGCCCGGAAGCTCCGTCGCGCTTACGGTTGCGCGCAGCGTTGAAACGCCGCGCAGCGGCTTGCCGGAACCCCAGGCGAGACCTTTCGCGGCAGCGACCCCTATACGGATTCCGGTGAAAGACCCGGGACCCGCCGCGACCGCGATTCGCGCAACGTCCGCGAGCTTTACGCCGCAGCTGCGAAGCATATCTTCGGTCATTTTAAGCAGGGTTTGGCTGTGCGTCAGTCCGGCGTTCTGAAATGACTGCGCGATAAGCGTCCCGCCGTCGCACAGGGCGACGGACGCGGCTTTCGCCGACGATTCAAGCGCGAGAGTAAGGTTCACGGCGCGCCCCCTCTATTGTTATTTCACGGACATTGTCCGAAATCCGCGAGATTTTGACGCGTACCGCGTCCGGCGGCAGAAACGGCTCCGCAAGCTCCGCCCACTCGACGACCGCGACCCCGCCGCGGCTTATAAGCTCGCCGAAGCCGACGTCGAACAGCTCGTTTTCGGAGCCGAGCCGGTACAGGTCGAGGTGGACGACGGGAAGCCGCGCCGCGTATTCGTTCACGATCGCGTAAGTCGGCGACGTTACCGCGCCGCCGCAGCCGAGCGCGGACGCGATTCCGCGCGTAAACGCGGTTTTTCCCGCGCCGAGCGACCCGGTCAGCGCGACGACCGAGCCGGCGCGGAGCGTCTCCCCGAGTGTGTGCCCGAGAGTTTCTGTTTCGGCTTCCGAATTTGTGATGTATGTCATAACCTGATTTTATCACGGCGCGTCTTTTATGTCAACGCGGAAACCGCGGCATAGTATGGTGTATCCGAATTTTGGTGGTGATTCTTAGGATGCAGCAGTATCTTTTTATATGCCGTTCCGTGACGTTCGCGCAGAAAATGTCCCGTCTGCTCGGCTCGCGCGGGATAACCGCGGACTACGCGCGCGCGCCGAAGACGCTCGGACTGAACGGCTGCGCGTTTATGGTGCGCGTCTCCGAAAGAAATTACGAAGCGGCGGTAGCCGAGCTGACGCGGGCGCGGTCGATGCCCGGGCACATTTTCTTTCAGTCCCCGGGCGGCGGTTACGTCGAGGTGAGTAATTGAGGCGCGGAGTATATCTCGACTCCGCCGCGACGACGCTCGAAAAGCCGCGCGCGGTCGCCGCCGCCGTGAAGCGCGCCGTGAACTCTCTCGCGAGTCCGGGCAGGGGAGGGCACGCGGCTTCCGTCGCCGCCGCGGAGGAAGCGTACCTGTGCCGCGAGGCTGCGGCGCGGCTGTTTAACGTCCGCGAACCGGAGAATATAGTGTTCACGATGAACGCGACGCACGCGCTGAATATCGCGGTTTCCGCGCTCGTAAAGCCGGGTATGCGCGTACTCGTTTCGGGCTTCGAGCACAACTCGGTTATGCGCCCGCTCCACGCGCTCGGAGCCGACGTCGTATTCGCGCGCGGAGAGCTTTTCGAGCCGGAGACGACGCTGTTCGCGTTTGAAACGCGTCTCGCCGGAGCGGGTTGCGTCATAATAAACCACGCGTCGAACGTTTTCGGGTTCGTTCTGCCGGCAGAACGCATAACGAAAGCCGCGGCGGACGCCGGTATCCCGGTGATTATCGACGCTTCGCAGTCCGCCGGAACCGTGCCGCTCAGCTTCGCGGCGCTCGGCGCGGACTTCGTCGCAATGCCGGGACACAAGGGCTTGTACGGTCCTCAGGGCACGGGCATACTGCTGTGCCGCAAACCCTGCCGCGGAATACTGCACGGCGGCACCGGCTCGGAGTCTCTGAAACCGTATATGCCGACGTTTCTGCCCGACGCGCTCGAGGCGGGAACGCACAATATGCCGGGAATCGCCGGACTGCGCCGCGGGATAGAGTTCGTCCTGTCGGAGGGAGCGGAGAACATTCGGCGGCGCGAGGTGAAACTCGCGCTGTACGCGGAAACCGAGCTTCGCGCGACACCGGGAATAACGGTTTTCGGCGGCGGATACGACCGCGACCGCGTCGGCGTGCTGTCGTTTCTCCGCGACGGTACGGACTGCGAGACGTTCGCGGAACTGCTGTCGGAACGCGGATTCGCCGTCCGCGCCGGACTTCACTGCGCGCCGGAAGCGCACAGAACGGCGGGTACGCTTGAAACCGGCACCGTGCGTATGAGCGTTTCGGCGTTCACGTCGGAGCGCGGCGTTGAGCGTTTCGTTAAAACGGTGAAGCTGCTCGCCGCTAAGTAAGAGAGCCGCGTTCCCGCAGCAGAGTATCGACGACCGCCAAATCCTCCGGAGTGTTTACGCCGAGCGTTTCGTCTCCGAGCGCGCGGCTCACGACTCCGACCCTGCCGCCCGACGCGAGTATAATCGCGGGCGCGTCCGTGAGGTAGATTTCCCCCTGCGAGTTCGCGCTCCCGATTGCGGGCAGAGCCGCGAGCAGCGACCGCGCGTCAAACGCGTACACGCCGGTATTCAGCTCGCGCGAAGCGCAGTCCTCCGGCGCGGTCAAATCCCGCGCTTCGACGATGCGGGCGAACCCGCCGTCTCCGCCGCGGACTACGCGTCCGAACGGCGGAAGCTCCGTTTCCTCCGGCGGACGCAGGTCGGCGAGAACCGTCGCCGCGTTTCCGCCCGCACGGTGAGCGTCAAGCAGCGCACCGAACGTCGCGCGCGCGACAAGCGGCATATCGCCGCAGGTCACGAGTACGGTTCCGCCGAAGCCGGAAAGCAGCGGCGCGGCGCACAGCACGGCGTGCCCTGTGCCGCGCTGCGACTCCTGCACGGCGTACCGGTAGCCCGGGAAGCGCGCGGTTACAGACCCGCGCCCGTATCCGACTATTATGATTATGTCCTCGCGCGGGATAAACGAGAGCGAATCCAGCACATATGACAGAAGCGGTCTGCCGCCCGCCTCGCGCAGTACCTTGGGCAGGTCGCCCGGCTCCGACGCGAGACGTTTTCCGCGCCCTCCCGCAAGTACGACCGCTTTAACCGACATTTTTCTCCCTGACCGCTTTCAAAGTATATCCTCTCGACGCGACAAGCGACGCGACCGCGTTCAGCCCTTCGGCGCCGAGACCCGCGCAGTCGAGCAGCAGTTCAGTTTCGGCGGCGGAGTCTCCCGGAAGCCTGTCCGCGAGCCGGTCGGAACTGTGAAACACCGTCTGACGGCGCACCGAGAGTCCGCGGTCCGCGGCAAGCGCGTACAGGTCGGCGTAAAGCTCCGGCGGTGCGGCGGCGAGCTGCGTCTTTATCCGCGCGGCGTCAAAAAGCGACTTCGCAGCAGACCGGTATTCGTCGTACGACGGGGTTTCGAGCCATACGCCGACGGAGTGACCGGAGCCGTAAATCCGTCTGACGAGCGCGGGGTTCGCCGCGGCTTCCGTCTCGGTGAAGTAGAAGCAGCCGGTAATCCCGTACCTGTCAAACAATTCAAGCGCGGCGAGCGCGTTTTCCGAACCGAGCGAATACGCGGATACGCTGACAGACGCGCGCGTATAGTCCGGCGGCGCAGGCGTCGGGGACGGCTTGCCCGGCGAAGCTCCCGGAGACGCCGGCGCGGACGGAGCCGCCGTCGGCGACGCGGAGGGCCGCAGAGCCGGAGTCGCCGTTTTGACCGGAACGTACATATATTCGTCGTACATCCGCTGAAGCTCCGCCCTGTTGCGGCTTATAAAAGTCGGGTCGTTGAAGATTTCGCCTCCGGTTTTTATCCGCACGACCGACAGCGGCGACGCGGGCGTTACCGAGCATTTCAGACCGAAGAAACCGCACACGAAGTCCGCCGGTATGAAGAATATTCCGTTCACCGAAATCGCCGAGTCCGGATAGAACGCGCCGTTATGGTCGTACGAGCCGCCGCCGCGCGTGTAAAACGACAGGCTCCAGCTTCCGAGCGACACGACGTATTCCCGCGTCGGAATACGGTAGTCCACGGAAAGTCCGGCGTACTTGAAAACGGTTCCCGGCAGGTAAAGCACCGCGTCGCTGTACGCGGGCAGGTAAAGCGACGACAGCGGGAGCAGAGTGTCGTCCACCGCGGTAAAGCAGGCGAACTGCGACGCCCCGGCGCGCGAAAACGGTACGGCGAGAACGACCGCCGCGCATACGGCCGCCGCGATTATCTTTTTGCGCAGGTTTTTGAGCATCGGCTGCCTCCGAATAAAAGTCGCGGTTCGAGCCGCCCCGAAGGGCTTCGCCCGACGGTCTGCGGATATTATACCGCAGGCACGAAGTGCCGTAGTGGTATATCGGTTTGAGCAGACCCAAAGGGCTTCGCCCGACGGTCTGCGGATATTATACCGCAGGCACGAAGTGCCGTAGTGGTATATCAGCTAAATAAGGTTAATATCCGCTTGAGGATATTATAGCATATCCGCCGCAAATTGCAACACCGAGCGCGCACGGAATCAAAAAACTGAAAAAAATACTTGCAAACCGCTTTCGTTTGTGCTATCATATCACAGTTATGTCCCGATATTCTCCGAAAAGTCCGCCGCGCGGGCGGTTTTCGGATACGGACGCTTGAATACCGGCTGTTTTCGCCGGTTCGGAATAATGAAGGAGGTGCGGCACAATGGCTAAGTGCGAGATTTGCAATAAGGGAGTTTCTTTCGGTATCAAGGTCAGTCACTCCCACAGACGGAGCAACAGAACGTGGAAACCGAACGTAAAACGCGTTTCCGCCGTCGTTAACGGTTCTCCGAAGCACGTTTACGTTTGCACCCGCTGTTTGCGCAGCGGAAAAGTTACGCGCGCGGTTTAACCGGAACGGGACCTGTATTTCGCAGACGACTGAGGACAGCGGCGACTCGCCGACTGTCTTTAGTTTTATTTTCGGAATCAGCCGCGCGGTCGGCGGAACCTGCCATCCCCTTAAACTGCGGCGCAGCTGCGCCGCGCAACAAAAAACCGGTTACGCCGCGCAAGCGGCTGCAAGGAGGCGGCGTATAATATGCGACTTAAGCTCGGAATCGTCGGAGCCGGACACCTCGGCTCCGCGCTGTACCGCGGTCTGCTCCGCTCCGGCACGCCGCCCGAAGATATTATTCTGTGCGTCAGACCCGAAACGGTCGGCGACTGTGCGGAACGCTTCCGGTCGCCGGTCACGGGCGATATAAACGAAGCCGCCGCGTTTGCCGGCGTTGTGTTCCTCGTTACGCGCGCGGCGCAGTTTGAGCAAATAGCGGAGCGCGGGCTTGACAAATCCGCCGCCTGTACGTTTGTGAGCTTTATGGCGGGGGTTACGCTCGCAAGGCTCGGAGAGCTTACCGGAAGCGCGGAGCTTGTCCGCGCGATGCCGTCGCTCGCAATCGAGTCGCAGGACGGAATAATCGGTTACACACACTGCGACGCAAGGATTGCCGGGATTTTCGAGTCGCTCGGATACGCGTTTGAGGTCGGCGAGAGCGACATTGAAAAGGTGACGGCGTTTTCCGGGTGCGGACCCGGTTTCGCGGCGTACATTATCGACGCGTTTTCGCGCGCAGGTCAGTCGCTCGGCTTTTCGGTCTCGCAGGCGGACATAATCGCGACGAACACTTTCGCCGCCGTGTGCCGCCGCGGCGGAGACTATGCGTCTCTCGCCGAAGCGGTCGCGACTCCCGGCGGAGCCACGGAACAGGGAATACTTCGGCTGCGGAACTACAACGTTGAGGACGCGCTGAAAGCTGCTGTCGCGGCGGCGTACGACAAGGTAAAGTAGACGGCGCAGGCGTACTAAGCTCCGCCGCGCGCTCATAGTTATATCGCGAACCGCTTTTGCGGAGAACGACATAACGGAGGTGCTCGCCGTCTTGCTTGCGCTCGTAAAATACTCGCCGCCGGCGTCCCGGCGGAAACGCGACGTCCTGACGCTCGGAAACTCGCTCGTGCTCGGACTGCGCGTACTCGCCGCCGGATGCTCGTCGGAGAGCGCGGCGAACATACTGCGCCGCAAGCTCACAGAGTACCGCGCGGACTGCGTTTGCTTCGAGGACGGTTTTCCGTTCAGAAGCGTGTTTTCAGGCTTCCCCCCGCCGCGCACCGACGCGGTGTACGATCTGTTTTTCGGCGAGATTGTCCGCGGGATACTGCAACGCGGCTCGACGGCGTACTTCCGCGGCGACGGTTCGGAGCGAAGCCGCGAAACGCTGCGCGAAACCGCGCTCGCCAAACGCTACGTTCTCACAGATTCGTCCGCGCCCGGCGCGGACTCGCTCGCGCGGGAGTTCGGCGCGTCCGTAATAACCGGCGCGGACGGGCGGTCGCTCCTGCGCGCGGACTGCGCGGTGTTTCTGTCGGAGCCGCAGCGGGAGACGAGTTTCCGTCCGGACTGCGTCTGCGTTGCGTCTTCGCCGCGATTCCTCGACCGGGTGAACGCGGAGACGAAAGTACTCGGCTTGTCGGTACTGCTGAGGCGCGAAACGCCTCCGGGTTTCGCGCGCGCGGAGCTTATCGGCGAAGCCGTGTCGCGCGGGGCGGTAAGCCGCTCCGACCTGACGCTTACAAAAATCTTGACAACGCGAAACACTTTATAATATAATATCCGCAGACCGTCGGGCAAAGCCCTTTGGGTCTGCTCAATACTATATACCGCAACGGCACTTTGTGCCTGTGGTATAGTCCGCAGACCGCCGGGCAAAGCCCTTTGGGTCTGCTCAAGACTATATACCACTACGGCACTTTGTGCCTGTGTTATAATGTAACCGCTCGCTTACACAGCTTAAACTTCAAATGCTACTATAAAGGAGATTCTGCAATATGGCAAACGAAACGGCGCAAAACAGCAGGTACAATATGACCGCCGAGGAGCACGAAAAGCTCGGCGCGGAGCTGAACTATCTGCGGAACGAGCGTATGGCGGAGGTCGCGGAGCAGCTCAAGGTCGCCCGCAGTTTCGGCGACCTGTCCGAAAACAGCGAATATGACGACGCAAAAAACGAGCAGGGCAAGCTCAACTCGTCGATTCTCGAAAAAGAGGATTTGTTCAAGAACGCGAACATCGTCTCCGTGTCCGACAGAACCGATATTGTCGGATTCGGCAGGCGCGTCCGCGTCCGCAGCACGGCGGACAAGTCCGAAACCGTGTACGAAATCGTCTCGACCACGTCCGTGAACCCGCTGGAACGCAAAATATCCGAAGCGTCGCCGCTCGGACGCGCGCTCATCGAGCGCAAAAAGGGCGACGTCGTCGAGTACGACGCGCCGCGCGGCAGATTCTCGTACGAAATAATATCAATAGAATAGGGGCGGCGTTCTCCGTGCGAAGCACAGAGCGGCGGGAGGATTCATTCCGACCGGGCGCAAGAAAAAAACTGAGGAAACAATATGCAGGACGAAAACACACAGAACGAAAACCGGGATTTACCCGAACAGCTCCGCGTCAGACGAGAGAAGCTCGGCGCGCTGCGCGAAGCCGGGCGCGACCCGTATCTCGAAACGCGCTTTGAGCGTACGACGTTCAAGAATAAAGAACTTTGGTCTGCCGGAATTATCGCGGAGTTTGAATACCGCGAAAAACGGTACGGCAAATTTGACCGCGGCGAAATCCGCAAAAAACCCGGGAAGCTTACCGTCTCGCTCTCGGGACGCGTCACGGCGCGGCGCGGTATGGGTAAAGCTATGTTCTGCGACCTTACCGACGACAAGGGAACAATCCAGCTCTATATCCGCCGCGACGACATTGACGAAACGGAGTTCGAGGACTTCAGGCGCGGCGACATAGGAGACATCGTCGGCGTTACCGGCTTCGTGTTCCGCACGAAAATGGGCGAGGTTTCGGTTCACTGCAAGTCGGTAAAACTGCTGTCCAAGTCGCTGCGTCCGCTTCCGGAGAAGTACCACGGTATGACCGACCGCGAGCTTAAATACCGTATGCGCTACGTCGATTTGATAATGGACGCGGAAAGCCGGAGAGTGTTTGAGACGCGCTCGAAATTTATCCGTCACGTCAGGCGGTTCCTCGACGAACGCAGCTTTCTGGAAGTTGAAACGCCGGTTCTCAACACGATTTCCGGAGGGGCGACCGCGCGTCCGTTCATCACGCACCACAACACGCTCGATATGGATATGTACCTGCGAATCGCGACGGAGCTGCACCTTAAGCGGCTCGTCGTCGGCGGAATCGAGCGCGTGTACGAAATCGGACGCATATTCCGCAACGAGGGTATGGACACGAAGCACAACCCGGAGTTCACCACCGTCGAGTGGTACCAGGCGTACGCCGACTACAACGACGTAATGGACGACGCGGAGGAGCTTATTTCGTCCGCCGCGCTCGAAATTCTCAAGACCTACAAGATTGAATGGCAGGGCGAGAGAATTAACCTCCGTCCGCCCTGGAAGCGTCAGACTATGGCGGAAGCCGTGCTCGAACATACCGGAATCGACTTTATGCGCTTCACGAGCGCAAAGGACGCGGTCGCCGCCGCCAAGCGCATAGGCGTGGAGCCGCCGGACGGCAAGGCTCCGAGCTGGGGCGCGATGCTGTTTGAGTGCTTTGACCGCCGCGTCGAGGAAAAGCTGATACAGCCGACGTTTATCACCGACCACCCGGTCGAGGTTTCGCCGCTCGCGAAACGCAAACCGTCAGACCCGCGTCTTACGGAGCGCGCCGAGGGATTCATCTGCCGCAGCGAGATTTGCAACCTGTTCTCCGAGCTTAACGACCCCGTTGACCAGCGCGAACGCTTCGAGGCTCAGGCGCGCGCCCGCGCCGGAGGCGACCTTGAAGCCGGAATGATGGACGAGGACTTCCTCGTCGCGCTCGAATACGGACTTCCCCCGACCGGCGGCATAGGAATCGGCATCGACCGCGCGGTTATGATGCTCACCGGGCGCGACTCGATACGCGACGTACTGCTGTTCCCGACGATGCGGAACGCGTGAAAACCGTTATC
Organism: Oscillospiraceae bacterium; assembly: GCA_031290515.1. GTDB lineage: Bacteria > Bacillota > Clostridia > Oscillospirales > Oscillospiraceae > JAIRRO01. The sequence continues at coordinate 959 of JAITNK010000032.1, read as the reverse complement.
ACGTCGCGGCAAAACGCGCTTGTGCGCCATATGAAAGCTCTCGGCGCGGAGAGACGCTACCGTCGCGAGTACGGCGAATTTCTCTGCGACGGGCTGCGCTGTCTGAAAGAGGCGGCGGAAACCGATTCGGTGACCGCCGTCCTCGCCGTTTCTGAAGCTCCGGAGCTTGCGGGGCTTCCGGTGACGTACGTCGCGCGGGAGATACTCGAATACGTCGCTCCGGTCCGGAACGTGTCCGACTTCGTTTTTTCCTGTAAAATACCGGAGACCGCGGCGGAGCTTTCGCCCGGCGGCAGATATATAATTCTCGACGGCGTAGCCGACCCGGGCAACGTCGGCTCCGTTATCCGCACGGCGGCGGCGTTCGGACTTTCCGCCGTCGCGCTGACCGGCGACTGCGCCGATACTTACAACCCCAAGACCGTCCGCGCGAGTATGGGCGGGATATTCAAAATACCGGTTATCCCGGTCGGTACGGAGGAACTGCGCCGCGCGGTCGGACTCGGACTCACGGTGTACGGCGCGGCGTTGTCCGACGCCGCGGCTGATGTTCGCTCGCTTGACTTCGCCGGCGCGTCCGCCGCAATCGGCAGCGAAGGCGCGGGACTCTCGGCGGAGGTTCTCGCGCTGTGCGAAAAGCTGGCGGTTATCCCGATGTGCGCCGGTACGGAGTCGCTGAACGCCGCCGCCGCCGCCGCGATTCTGATGTGGGAAATGCGGCGCGGATGAACGTAGGTACGCGCTTTTTTCCGGAAAACCCGCCGGCGGGACGGCTGCAAAAAGAAAGTTTATTGTTATCCGCCCGGCACGGCAAAGCCGCAGTTTCGTCTGTACTCCCGCGAAACAGAATCAACAAAACTCTGCCTTTTTGCAGCTTTTTCGCGAAAAAGCGCGCATCCAAACCCTCGCCGCGCATCCAACCCCGCGCGTTAATTTGCTAAGCAAGGCAGGTATCGGAT
>JAITNK010000006.1 GCA_031290515.1 Oscillospiraceae bacterium | reverse complement strand
GTGTTTATGGTTTTTTATGTTTCTTTCCCGGGGGTGGGGCGGTTTCGGGTTTGGCGGTGCGTTTTGGGTATTTAACCCCGGGGCGCGCGCCGCGTTGGGGGGGGCCCGCTCCCGGACTTTCGACGGAGATGACTTTTATGGTCAAATATGTCTCGAAACGGCTTCTGTACGCGGTGTTTCTCGTCATAGGCGTATCGATTCTCATCTATATGCTTACGATGCTGATGCCCTCCGACTATATAGACAGTATGACTGCCGCCGCGGTTCAGCAGGGCGCTATGAAAGCCGAAGAAGTTCAGCGGCTCAAAGAGCTTTACGGTTTGGCGGACAAGTCCTTTCTCGGGATTATGGGCGGCTATTTCAAGTGGCTGACCTCCGTGTTCCGGGGCGATTTCGGTTTCTCGTTCGTATACGGCAAGCCGGTCACTACGGTTATCGGCGAGCATATGTGGCTCTCGTTCGCAATCGCGCTCGTTTCGTTCATCGTCGAGACGGCAATCGCGATTCCGCTCGGGATACGCGCCGCGGTAAAACAATACGGCGCGTTCGACTACACGGTCAGCGTACTCGCTATGATGGGCGTCGCGCTGCCGTCGTTCTTCCTTTCCGCGCTGCTTATAAATATGCTGTCAATCAAACTCGGCTGGCTCCCGCTCACCGGACTGATTACGGCGACGAAAATCCTCACCGGGTTTTCGCTGTTTCTCGATAAGCTGAAGCATCTCATACTGCCGCTCATAGTGAGCATTATCCTCGGCATCGGCGGACTTATGCGCTACACGCGCACGAATATGCTCGAGGTACTCAACTCCGACTATATCCGGACCGCGCGCGCGAAAGGCGTGCCGGAACATTCGGTCATATATAAGCACACTTTCAGAAACACGCTCATTCCGCTCGTTACGACGCTCGGAGGAATGCTTCCCGGTCTGTTTTCCGGTATGATTATTATCGAAACCGTGTTCGCCCTGCCCGGCATCGGAAGTTACGCGTACAGAGCTACCGTCGCCGGGGACATACCGTTCGTTATGGGGTACAATATGTTCCTGTCGATGCTTACAATACTCGGCTACATAATATCGGACGTGCTTTACGTCGCGGTCGATCCGCGCGTTAAGCTCAGTTGAGGAGCGCGAACGATGAGTGATAACACAAAAACAATTTCCGCGGCGGACGACGCCGCGCGGAACGCAGAGTTTGAAAACTTCAAGGCTATGTCTCCGGGCAGACTTGTAACGCGCCGGTTTTTCCGCAGTCAGCTGTCCATTCTCGGTCTCGTTACGCTCGTGGTGATGTTCCTCTTCTCGTTTCTCGGACCCGTTATTATGAACGCGGCAGTCGGCTGGGACGAGGAGAGACAGACTTACGGGTACGGCGAGACGGAGCAGTTCCCCATTCCGCGCGAGTCGGAAATGCTCACGAAAGACAACTTCATAGGTCCTGACGGCGGCAGTTACTCGTTTTATGACCGCTCGGTCTCGACTATCGGCAACAAGGCTCCTCCGTCCAAAGCACACCCGCTCGGTACCGACGTGAACAGTATGGATATTTTCATTCGCCTGATGTACGGCGGACGTATGTCGCTGTTCATCGCGTTTATAGTCGTGTTTCTCGAAACGTTTCTCGGGGTCGTGCTCGGCTCCCTCGCCGGATACTTCGGCAAATGGGTGGACCAGCTCATTATGCGTATCGTCGATATATTTATCTGTCTGCCGACGATACCGATTCTGCTGATTCTCTCGTCGGTTCTCGCTTCGATTGAGAGTATCAAGCCGAGCAACCGCATATATTATATGATGGCGTTTCTGACGCTGCTCGGCTGGGCGGGTACGGCGCGGCTCGTCCGCGGTCAGATTCTCGGGCTGCGCGAGCAGGAGTATATGCTCGCCGCGGAAGCCGCGGGGCTTCCCGCCTGGCGGCGTATGTTCATACACCTGCTGCCGAACGTTATGCCGCAGCTTATCGTCACGATGACTCTCGGACTCGGCGGCGTTATCCTTTACGAATCGACGCTGTCGTTCCTCAATCTCGGCGTCGCTTTCCCCTACGCCGCCTGGGGAACTATGATTGCGCAGGCAGACCCGTCAAAAGGTCAGGAGGTGCTCGCCTACTTCCCGAATATGTGGGTGCCGCCCGGCGTTATGATTGTTATGACGGTTTTAGCTTTCAACTTCGTCGGCGACGGACTGCGCGACGCGTTCGACCCGAAGTCAAGGAGGTAGGCGGCAATGAGCAAAAAGAAGCAGATTGCGGACGCGTCCGTCGCCGACAAGCTCGGTCTCGACAAGTCGCAGTATCTGTCGCTTCGCGAGGAGCGCGAGATTTCAAGGGTCAACCGCAAGCTGATGCGCGACTACGAGCTTCGCAAGCGGCGGCGGAACATACCCGAATCGGAATATATCTCCGAGATGAAAAATCCCGGCAATCTCGTCGAGTTTGACGACGTTCACACGCACTTTTTCACCGACGTCGGCACCGTCAAGGCGGTCAACGGCGTGTCTTTCGACATTCCGAAAGGCTCCACCGTCGGAGTCGTCGGCGAATCCGGCTGCGGCAAGTCCGTCACCTCGCTGTCGCTTATGCAGCTCGTCGCGTCGCCGCAGGGGCAGATTGTCGGAGGTCAGATTCGCTTCGCCGCCGAAAACGGCAAATGCTATAACGTCGCGAAAACCCCGAACCGGGAGATGTATAAAATCCGCGGCAAGGAAATTTCGATGATTTTCCAGGAGCCTATGACGAGCCTCAACCCGGTTTTCACAATCGGCGAGCAGCTCGACGAGGTGACGCTGCTGCACGAGGACGGCGCGACGCACGACTCCGCGAAAGCGCGCAGTATAAATATGCTCGAGCTTGTCGGTATCGCGAACCGCGAACACGTTTACTCGTCGTTCCCGCACGAGCTTTCCGGCGGTATGCGTCAGCGCGTGATGATTGCGATGGCTCTCGCCTGCACCCCGCGGCTCATCATCGCCGACGAACCTACGACCGCGCTCGACGTTACGATTCAGGCGCAGATACTCGACCTGCTGCGCGGCATAAAGAAAAAGCTCAACACGAGCATTATGCTGATAACGCACGACCTTGGCGTTATCGCGGAAATGGCTGATCTCGTGGTGGTTATGTACGCCGGGCGAATCATCGAAAAAGGCACGGTGCGCGAGATTTTTAACGCCCCGAAGCATCCGTACACCGTCGGTCTTATGAAAAGCAAGCCCACGGTGGACAAGACCGTGGACAGACTTTACAGTATTCCGGGACAGGTTCCGAACCCGGTCAATATGCCCGACCACTGCTATTTCAGAAACCGGTGCGAACAGTGCGTCGAAATATGCGGCGGCGACTACCCTCCCCTGACGCAGTACAGCGACACGCACTTCGCCGCGTGCTATGTGTCGCAGATCGCGGGTGACGACAATGGCTGACAGAACCGCGCAACCCAATCCGGACGACGGCGACATTCTCGTTGTGTCGCACCTGAAAAAGCACTTCGGCTCGCACGGGAAGCTGTTTGCGAAGAACACAAACCCGGTGCGCGCCGTTGACGACGTATCGTTTTCGATTAAGCGCGGCACGACTATGGGTCTCGTCGGCGAGTCCGGCTGCGGGAAAACGACTATCGGGCGCAGTATTATGAAGCTGCACGAAATCACGGGCGGCTCTATTCTGTTCAACGGCACAGACCTCGCGACCGTGCACGGCAGAGCTTTGCGGAAAATGCGTCCGCACTTGCAGATGGTGTTTCAGGACCCGTATTCGAGTCTGCCGCCGCGTATGCCGGTCGGCGAGATAATCGGCGAGGCGGCGCGCGTCCATAAAATCGTTTCCAAATCCGGTTTCAAGCAGTACGTTATGCGGATTATGGCGCAGTGCGGGTTGCAGCCGCAGCACTTTTCGCGCTATCCGCACGAGTTTTCCGGCGGTCAGCGTCAGCGTATCTGTATCGCGCGCGCCGTCGCTATGCAGCCGGAGCTGATTATCTGCGACGAGCCGGTTTCCGCGCTTGACGTTTCGATTCAGGCGCAGATTATCAACCTGATGAAAGACCTGCAAAACGAGAACGGATACACCTATCTGTTTATCTCGCACGACCTGTCGGTTGTGAAGCACATTTCCGACACAATCGGCGTTATGTACCTCGGCAATCTCGTCGAAACCGGCTCGAAAGACCGCATTTTCAACAATCCGATGCACCCGTACACGAAGGCTCTGCTCTCCGCCGTGCCGACTTCCGACCCGGACTCCAGGGCGGAGCGCATAATACTCGAGGGCGACATTCCGAGTCCGGCGAACCCGCCGAGCGGCTGCAAATTCTCGACACGCTGCCGGGAGTGTACGGACAAGTGCCGCGAGACCGAACCGGAGCTTATCGACTACGGCGACGGTCATTTCGCCGCGTGTCACCTCTACCCGCGCCCGCAATGAAAAATCACGATGACGACGACGGCCGCGTCGTAGCCCCGATGGACGGCGTGATAAATCCGCTGTCCTCGATGCTCGTGCCGCCGAAGCTCGTCGAGCGGTTTCAAAAGCGGCACGCCGCAGCCGTCAAACGCGCGAAAGAACTGCCGCACTTTGAAATCACGCCGTCGGAACGGCGCACCGTGACGCGGGCGATGCTGCTCGCGGGGCTTGTTTTTATCGCGGGGCTGTTCGGTCTGCTCGCTCTGTTCCTGTTGTTCGCGCAGAACGTTTGGTTTAGATAGCGGCGGTAAAAAGAGCGCGGAGTTCTCACTCCGCACTCTTTTTTATTTTGCAATACAGCAGCCTCCGCGACGGTAACGCTGCGTCCTCCCGCTTCGCCTACATATCCAGCGCGAAGCCCCAGTAGTCCGCAGCCGCGCCGGAAATCAGCGCGAACGGTCGCGCGCCGCCGGACTCCGCCGCGGGAAACCGCGCCGTTATAGTGCCGAGCTTCCGGTTCGCGGCGACTGCCCCGGCGAATGCGCGCTCGTCTCCCGCGGCGCACAGCAGTTCCGCGATACCGCCGTCCGTGACTGCGGCAATCGCGTTTCCGACGTCCGGAACCGCGATTCTGATATAGTCCGCGCCGGTGAAACGCAGCCACGCCGCCGAAAACCGGACGTGCGCGGCGTGCGCGAGCCGCGCTTCCCGCGCCGCGTTGTACTCCGCGTCCGTCAGGCGCGTAATCTCCGCCGGGACGGTTTGCGCGGCAAACCTGCGTTCCGTGACCGCGACGATTTCGTTGAAACCGAGCGCGGCGTAGTAGCTATGCAGTCCGCGTCTCGCAGGGATGGTGCCGACGGCGCGGCAGCCGGCTTCGCGCGAGACCTCCGCGGCGTACCGCGTTATCGCCTTGCCTATTCCGAGTCCGCGGTGCGCTTCGGCGACGCAGACCGCGTACAGATAGCCGAGCCGAGCCGAGCCGCCGGAGCGCGGCACAAGCTCCGTTCCGTATAAAAGCTGCGCCGCGCCGACGGTTTCGCCGCCGAGCGTCGCCGCAATGCCGACCCTCTCGGAGTCAAAATTTCGCATAAACGCAAGCGCGTATTCGGGACCGTCCTCCGGAAACGCGCCGTACCACAGGTTCGCGGCTGCGGCTTCGTCGCGCGGCTCCGCCCGCCTGACGGCGAGGTCAGAGGACGCTTTCGGCATAGTGCTTGACCTCGATTATGTCCGGGAAATAGCTGTGTTTCGCTTTCCGGAGGTTCTCGATACCCATATCCTCTTCCCTGTTGACGTAAACCGTGTTCGGGTATGTCTCGCGGATAAAGCCCGCGAACTCGCGGTTTATCAGCTGATACGCGCCGGTGATGTCCGGCAGAGCTTTCTCAAAATGCGCGACGTATGCGTCCTCACAAAGCGGCTCGCCGATTGTGAACGCCGCGACCTTTCCGTCAACGCGGAGTACAAGTCCGTCGAGACCGAGCTTCGGGAAGTGTTCGAGCGCGCTGCGGATTGAAATCACCTCGCCGGCGATTGCGTCCGGGTCGAAATTCTTGCCGCCGAGCCACAGGTCGTACGTCCGCAGCACCTCTTCGGTGTTGCCCTCGGAAATCGGCTCCGTGTCCCACGATTTGCCCTCGGACAGAAAGCGGTTTATGTAGTTGCGCTTCGCGTGCAGCTTCTTCCCCGCGAGCGTATCGAGCTTTTCGGCGAGATACAGGTAATCGTTTACTCCGTCGTCCGAGCTGTACCTGAACTTCCCGGGGAACAGCTCCGATAACAGCCGCTTATCCGCGTCGCTCATCGCGAAGAGGCGGAGCGGCGTTCCCCCGCGGCGGCTCTCCTCGCCGAGCGTTTCGACGACGCTTTTGACCGCCGCGCCGTCCGTCAGCCCCAGCGGGAACGAATACATCGGCACGCCGTCGATAGTCATCTGCGTCACGAGCGCGCCGCCGAGCCGCGCGACAAGCACCCTGTACGTCTCCGCCCAGCAGAAAATGTTCGCAAAAGAGTAGTCCGCGTTGCGCGTTCCGGAAGCGTATACGAGCGGTCTGATCCACTCGGCGTCTTCGATTACCGGAGGTCTGAATCCTATATCCGCCATTGTTGAAAGAGTACCCCGTTTGCTTTATTTTTGTCTATTGTACACTACCGCGCGACATAATGCAACGGCGTTTCCAAAGATTTTTAACAGTCGCCGGTGAGTATGCCGTCCCGCGCTCCGGTGATACGCACGGGCAGCGTTTTACCGCGCAGACTGCCGTCCGCGCGCGCTTCGACTTCGAGATAGCTGCCGCTGTAGCCGCGCCAAACGCCGTCCCGCTCCGTCTCGAACAGCACGTCAAGCGTTTTGCCGGTTTGCGACGCGAGGAACGCGGCGCGCGTCTCCTCCGCCGCAGCCCGTGCGAGCCGCGCGCGCTCCGACTTCACGGCGTTCGGGAGCTGCCCCGGCATTGCCGCCGCGAGCGTGCCGCGCCGCTTCGAGTACGGAAAAACGTGTACCGCCGAGAACGCGCAGCGTTTCACGAACGCGAGCGTTTCGGCAAAATCGCCGTCCGTTTCGCCGGGAAATCCGACGATTAGGTCGGCTGTGACTCCGCAGTCCGGGAACGCCCCGCGCAGCAGCGCAACGCTGCCGAAAAATCCGGCGGCGTCATACCTGCGGCGCATTGCGCGCAGCGTCGCGTCGCACCCGGACTGGAGCGACAGGTGAAAGTGCGGGCAGAGATTCGGAAGTCCGCGCAGCCGCGCGATAAGCTCCGGCGTGACGGCGGACGGTTCGAGCGACGAGAGCCGTATCCGCGCGTCCGGCGCGGCAACCGCCGCGGCTTCGACCGCGTCCGCGAGCGTCGCGCCGCCGAGGTCTTTGCCGTAGCTTGAGATTTCGATTCCGGTAACGACTATCTCGCGGAAGCCGCGCTCGCCAAGTCCGCGCGCCGCGGCTTCAACCTCCGCTGCCGGCATACTGCGTACGCGTCCGCGCGCATACGGAATCACGCAGTATGCGCAGAAGTTGTCGCAGCCGTCCTCTATTTTCAGGAACGCGCGGGTGCGCTTCGCGCCGGCGACTGCGGGCAGCGTCTCAAACTCTCCCGGCTCTCCCGGGGGCGGCAGCCGCGTAACCGGTGCGCACCGCTCGGCGTTCGCTTCAAAATGCGCGCTCAGCCGTTCGGCGAACTCGCGGCGCGACGCGGCTCCGCCGACGAGTACCGCTCCGAGCGACTCCGCCCACTCCGGCTCCAGTCCCGAGGCGCAGCCGCAGACCGCGAGCGCGGCTCCCGGGTTCTCCCTCAAAAGCCGCCGCGCCGCCTGACGCGACTTGCGCGCGGCTTCGCCTGTCACGGCGCAGGTATTAAGGATAACGCACTCCGCGGTTCCGCCGCTTTCCGCCGCGCGGTGTCCGCGTTCTGCGAGAAGCGACGCGATTGCGGCGGATTCGTACTGATTAACCTTGCAGCCGAGCGTTTCGATGGTGAAAATCATATTCATTCCTTGCAATTTGGTGTAAGCTATTATATAATATGTTGAACGTATAGGTCAAGAGGTTTATTCGCCGCTTGGTTGTCCCGCTTGCGGAAATAAGTTCCGGCTGCGCTCCTGAAAGCTGCGCGACTAAATAAAGGACGTACAGGCAATTATGAAAAAAACAATTCCGGTGATTCTTATACTCGCGCTCGTTTTATCGGCGGCGGCTTGTTCGCTGTTCGGCAAACCGTTCGTCGAGCCGACCGGCGACGGCGACGCGGTCGTCTCTCCGACTCCCGCTGCGGAGCCGAGTCCCGCCGTGCCGGACGGCAGTCCCGCGTTGGAGCTGCCCGCGCTTCCCGACCTGCCGCCGTACGCTCCGCCCGCGGAGATAGGCGGGCGCGTCGATACGTTTGCCGACGGCTTCGTTCCCGGCGGCTACGGCGCGGTCTACCCCTACCCCGCCGCGAGAGTCGCAACCGATTATTACACCGAACCGCTGACGATGTTCGGTTTCGCGACCGCGGACGGTAAAATCATCTGCGGCGGCGTGTACAGCAGCGTCACGCGGCTCGAATCCGCCGACGGCGCGGTCGCGTACCTCGCGCGGCGCGCGCTGTACGCGCACCGACCGGACGGCGCGTGGGTCGAAGAACAGTACGCGCAGTACGCCGTCGATTTCATTACGGGCGACGGCTCCGTACTGCAAACCTACGACGACGCGGTTGACGCTCACTGCGACCTCATTTCCGTGAAGTCCGGCGGATACTGGGGCGTTATAGATTACCGCGGGAACACCGTACTCGCGCCGTCCTCCGTAAAGTCCGCTTACGCGATGTACGCGGGACGCTCCGGAGCCGCTCCGGACAGTAAAATCTATCTGATAAAGTCGCGCGTTGACGGAACCGCGGCGACCGAAGATTCCGCAGGCGAATATGGCAAAAAAGTTTCCTATGTGTATACGGACGTCGCGGGGCGCGAGCTTTCGCCGCGCTACACGGCGTTTCTCCCGCCGCTGGAATTCGGACCGGATCCGTTCAACTCGTTGATGGCTCAGCTGTGTTTTTCAGAGGGCGCGGCTCTGTATTATCCTGAGAACGCGCCCGACGACGGCAATGTCCACTCGCTCTACCTCGGCGGAAACTTCGCCAAGCTTACTGACATAGAATCCTTCAGCACCGCGCAGTTCCGCGACGGATACGCGGAAGTCCTTATCCGCGCCGAGCCGCCTTCAAATCCGAACGGCGGCAGTCCGCCGGATTATGTAACCGAATACTACTGGCTCCTGCCCGACGGTTCGCTCGTCGAGCCGCGCGCGTACGACAACGGCTACACTCTCGTCGATTCGGCGGAATTTATGACGATTACGGACGCGTACGGCGACACGGTTCCGCGACCTGCCGCCGGAGAGGGACAGTACGTCCGCTATCTCGGGAACGGCTGGTTCGCGCTCGCGCCGACGGATTATTACAAAACCGGATTTATGATATTTGAGGGCGGCGACTACAGATACGCGCTTGACATACTGTCCGCCTCTCAGACCAATTCGCTGTTCGCGCGCGCGGACGGCACGCTTTTCGCCGCCTACTATACAGACCTGACGACGTACGCCACGATAGCCGCGCTGTACGCGCCGGACGGTACGGTGCTGTACGTCTCCGGCAAAGACGAGCAAATCCAGCTTTCGCGCTCCCCCTATCCGCACTACGCCGGCGCGCCGCTGATTTTGAGCGGCGGCTGGGTGACGAGACCGCCGTATATGCTTTACGCGCAGGAATTCGGCGCGTTAAGCTCCTCCGGCGAGCTTATTATCCCGGTTGAGTATGAATATCTCGCGCAGTACGGCGAGAACTACGCCGCGGTGCGCGGTCGGTTCGGCGGACTTATCGGGAGCGGCGGCGAGTGGCTCGTCCGCGTCGATTTGTCGGACTCGCTGAGCGATTAGCGGTGCGCGCCGTAAAATTTATTGCAACGGAATTTCTCATATGTATAAAATCGGCAACGCGCGGATGCTTGAAATTTTTCAAGCGGACGGTGAAATCCGTCACTATTTTTCCTGCGTCAATATCGCGAACGCCGGCGGCGAGCGGTGGGGAATCAGGAGCGTCGAATACTACGCGAGCAATCCGGACGCGCGGAATCTCGAGTTTGCGGAATTCTCCGCGAACGCTTTCGGCGAGCTCGCCGTCAGGATAAACGCGGCGGACTCCGCGCTTATTGCGGACGTGTGCCGGAAAATCTCCGAGATTCAGAGCGAGTACGAGCGCGTCTCGATCGAAACTCCGGCGCATATCGACTTGAGCCGCGACAGTACGATTCTTGAATACTTCACGGTCAGCAATGTCTATGAACTCGAACTCGGAGTCTACGGACTGCTGTCCCCGGAAAGGATTCCGCCGCTCGAAACCCGGGTCGGACTCGAAGTCCGCGCCGCGACCGAAGACGACGTCGCGGCGGCGAAATCGCTCGGCGTTCAGGAATGGGGCGGCTTTCCGATGATGCTGGCGCGAGTCTACAAGCCCGATTCGGACTTGCTGTTCGTCGCGTATCTCAACGGCGAACCCGCAGGACTCTTGTGCGCGAACTGTAATTATAAGAATATTTATGACGTTGTGAACGTCTTCACGCACGGGAAGTTTCGGGGGCGGCACATCGCGACCGCGCTTGCGACATACTATGCACAATACTGCGTCAATCACGGCTTGATTCCGCATTACGGCACGGCGGTCAGCGCAGAGTCCGAGCGGGTCGCGCTCAACAGCGGATTCGAGGAAACGTCGCGCAATCACAGCTTCGACGTTGCGCCCGCCGTAAAATAACTTTACGACGGGCGCAACTTCAAGCGTACCGGATTACCCGGCGCGCGGCGGCTATACTTCCGCCTCCGACGCTTCGTTCTGATAGTTCTCCGCCTGACGCGTGAACATCTCGAAATACTTGCCGCGCAGAGCCATAAGCTCGTCGTGGGTGCCGGTCTCGATAATCGCGCCGTTTTCGACGTGATAGATAACGTCGAAGTCGCGCACGGTCGAGAGGCGGTGCGCAATCATAACCGTCGTCGCGGTGTTCGCCTTGTCGGTTATCATCTGCATCAGCTTATATTCCGCGAGCGGGTCGAGCGCGGACGACGGCTCGTCGAGCAGCAGCAGTCCGAAGTGTCCCGTGAACAGCCGCGCGAGGCTCACCCGCTGCGCCTCGCCGCCGGAGAGTACCGCGCCGTCCTCCGTGAACTCGCGCGAAACCATAGTGCCGAGGTCGCCGTTCACCTTTTCGAGTACGGCGTTGAGTCCGAGCTTGTCGATGATTTTGAGCAGCTCCTCGTCCGGCACGTCGTTGTAGACCGTGAGGTTGTCGCGCAGACTCATCGCGAGGACGCGCACGTCCTGATACGCGATGCCGATGTGCTTGCGCAGCGCGTGCACGTCGTACTCGCGAATGTCGCGCCCGTTAATCAGCACACTTCCGGAGTTCACGTCGTACAGCCGCACGAGCAGCTTCGTCAGCGTACTCTTGCCCGCGCCGTTTTCGCCGACTATGGCGACGCGCTTGCCGGCGGGGATTTTCATCGTGAAATTATCAAGCCCGAACTCCGCGTTCTCGTAGCGGAACGATATGTCGCGCAGCTCCACGTCGTACACGCCGTCCGGCGCGGGAGCGAGGTCGCTGCGCACCGGCTCGATAACGCTCTCCGCCTCGAAGAACGCGGCGATACGCTCTCCGTAGAGCATATTCTGAAACAGATTCGTGAACATCGAGAAAAATCCGTTTATGTTGCCCGACAGCTGAGCCGAAGCCGCCGTCAGCGACGCGTACAAGCCGATTTTGCTCGTGTCGCCGTCGATGACGAACACGATTATGTATATCAGCACAATCGCGCTCTGTATCGGACTCAAAAACCCCTGCGGTATGGACCATTTCAGCATTTTCTTATAGAACTTGTAAATCCATACAATATATTTGTCAAGCGTGTCGGAAAACACCTTAAGCATCTTTTTGCCCGCGTCGGAAGACCGCATTTCCGCGGTGTTCTCCTTTTGCTGAAGTACGCGGTAAACGTAGTTTAGCGGACGCGCAATTGCCGTCAGCTCGACGTTTGCGTTCGCGCTCAGCTTCATCTGCGGTACCGAAAACGGCAGCTGGAGCAGCACGAACGCAATCGTGATAATAAACAGCACCGGTCCCGCCGACGAGATTATCGCGCCCATCGCCGCCATAGATACGAGGCTGCCCAGCATCTGCGGTACCATCTGCGACACAGACTGCACCTGGTTCGCGTAATTCTGCTGCGCGTATGTGAACATCGTGAAAAACTTCGGGTTGTCGTAATACTTGAAGTCCGTGTAGAGAGCCTTTTCGTTCACGTCGTACAGTATCTTGTAAGATACTTTCGTCTGCGCGACGTTTTGAAGCAGCGAGCTTATGAGTTGCTGCACGAGGTTCACGGCGAGCGTAATCGCCGTGAATCCCGCGATGATGAGTATCGTCTGCTTCGCGGTTTTCTGCGACATAACGGCGTCGATTGCGTACTTCGGCAGCAGCGCGCTGACCACCGCCGAAATCGGTTGCAACGCGACGCTCATAAAGAGCGTTATAATCATATACGTCTTGCCGTACTTCCACATCGGCTTCATCAGGAACCAGATATATCTGAGTTTCGCGAGACCTTTTAACGGCTTGGGCTCTTCCATTTTGTTGTTCTCTCCTTATATATTCTTTATTTGCCGCTTGGTCGGCAATCGGGGTCCCCGCGAAGTCCGCAGACTTTGCGGGGTGAGAAAGCCTCCCGCGCTCCGTGCTCGCAAGCTCGCACGGGGTACGCGACTGCGGTCGCGGAGCCGCTTGGTCGGGCAATCGGTGTCCCCGCGAAGTCCGCAGACTTTGCGGGTTTGCGCTGAACGCGCTGCGCTCCTTTCGTAATAATTGTGTGTACACATTATGCCATATGTGAAAGAACATTGCAAGCTTTATTTTGTATAATGTGACAGTTTTCGCAAAAGTGCGCGCCGTCGCCCTCCCTGCGGCGGCGATAGCAAGGCTCATTATACTACCGCAGGGGGGGGGGGCTGTCAAGCGGAACCGCGTGTTTTTTTGAAATAATTTGATAAGTCGTTCTCGCGGAACGGCGGCGTATGAGAAAACCGCGGGGAAAGTATGCGAATCTTTCGTAATCCGCCGCGCAGTCCTGGCAAAAATTTGTTCAAGCCTTGACAAGCGGATATTTTTGTGCTAAACTTACTAAAGTTTATCCGTTTACCCGGAAACTGATTTAAGGACGCCGTAATTATGAAATTCAGTTTCAAGCCGCTCGCCGGTTAAGCTCACAATTTCGGCGGCTTCGCGTAACGTGCGGAGCCGCCGACTATATTAAACGCGGTTGCCGGCGTCGGAATCCCCGGCAATACATCAGCGGAACGCGAGCCGTACGGGACAAACAACTTACATACAGAGGTGCTAACTATGCCAACCGCCGCAGTAATCGTCGTGCCGAAGAGCGGTATCGACGTAACGCAGGAAATCGCCGGACTCGAACCGGTTCAGCGGCTCGTGCTGACGTTTCAGCTCGCGGGAATCGACCGCGTCGTCGTCGCGCTCGACAGCGATATGCGCGAAATTCAGAAATTCTGCGTCCGGCTCGGCGCGTACTTCACGCGGCGCGCCGAAACTGACGCGCAGGGCGAACCCGGCATTATCGCCGCGGCTCTGCGCTATCTCGACGGCAAGTGCGGACGCGCGTTTATCGTATCCGCAAACTATTCTTTGATTGAACCGGAAACGGTCAGAGCCCTCGCGCGGTCGGACGCTCCGATTGTCTTCCCTGCATACAAAGGCAAGCGCGGCGGTCTCGTCCTGCTCGGCTCGGATATGTTCGGCGACGCCGCTCTGCACGGGCTTAACGCGCTCGCCGCGAGCAAGCTCGCCGCCGAGGTCGAGACCGCCGACGCGGGAATCACCGCCAATACCGCGGCGGCGGACGCCATCGACAAAATCGCAGGAAAGCTCGCGCTGAACAATGTTCTGCGGTTCAAAATCAAGGTCTCGCTCGCTTACGAAAAGAGCTTTATCGGACCCGGCGTAGTCCAGCTCGCGCACTTAATCGGCGAGACGAACTCGCTGACACGCAGCTGCGACATAATGGGAATGTCGCTCTCGCGCGGGATTCATATCGTCCGCGCGCTCGAAAAAAGTCTCGGCTTCCGGGTCTACGACGTGTCGCCGAACAAGTCGAAGGGCGAGGGCTGCTTCCTGACGAAAGAGTTCTCCGCGTACCTCGGACGCTACGAGGCTTTCGCCGCGGAGTGCGCCGCGCTCACGGCGGAAGCGTTCGCACGGCACTTCGGCGGCGAAGCCCGGTAGTTTTCTCCGGCGGGTCATTCTCACGCTTCGTACTCATACGCGTAATATGAATATAGAGGTGCAACAATGGTTAAAAACAATTACCGGAAACTTTCGTTTATGATTGTCAGCGTGTCGCACCTTACGGCGATATTCATAGTTATTACTGTTAATATCGCTACCGAACATATACTTACTTGGGCGTTATATCCTGTTTTGTCTATGTTTTATGTATGGGCAATAGCCGCAACGGCAATATTAAAACAAAAGGGTAAACTTGTTGCCGCTTTTATTGTTTCATCTGCACTATTGATACCATATTTGTATTTTCTTGAAAGAATAACGCGGATTGACGGCTGGTTTGTTCGTCTTGCCTTGCCTATCGCTCTAATCGTGATTGCTGCGGTTTGGGTGTTTTTCTTTCTTTTTTCAAAATTGAAATCGAGCAGCGAGAATGAATTATGAAACTTTCCCCTCTAACCGTAAACATCGCCGAATATCCTGCGGAATTGCAACCGTTTCTCGCGGACGCAAAGCTCTGCGACAGCAGCTGCTCTCCGAACGCAACGGTGCTATTTATTGATAAAGGCGACGGATATTTTTTGAAGTCCGCCGCCAAAGGCGCGCTGGAACGCGAAGCGGCTATGACGCGTTTTTTTCACGGCAAGGGCTTGTCTGCGGAGGTTTTCGCCTATATTTCAGCGGAGCGCGACTATATGTTGACGGCGAAAATCCCCGGCGACGATTGTCTCGCCGGAAAATATCTCGAACAACCCGAACGGCTTGCCGAAACGCTCGCCGAGCGGTTATTTCTGCTGCACGACGCCGATTTTGCGGGCTGCCCCGTACCAAATCACACGGAGCTGTATCTGGCGAATGCGAAGAATAATTACCGAGCCGGGATTTTCGGCAAGGAACCGCAACCCGATTACTGGGGCTGCGCGTCCGCTGACGAGGCATATAAAGTCATTGAAACGCAAGGGTATTTGCTCCGAACCGACAC
>JAITNK010000143.1 GCA_031290515.1 Oscillospiraceae bacterium | reverse complement strand
TTTTTCTCCGAAACTGTAAACACTTGTATCCGAATTGTCATTTGCATTCTCTTAAGCTATCTGCTATAATACGGGTACACAGACAAATATGTACAAAGGAGGACTTCGCGAGTGCAGGATAACAGCAGTCCGCCCGGCGGAGAACACCGCCTGACGGGACGCTCGCCGGGCGGGATACAAATGAGACGGCAAACTTAACAAAGACCCCAAAATAAAATGACTGTATCAGTCGAAAGGAGCAAACAATGTCTACTGCGATGAGTACGAGTACGTTATCGGACAACCTGCCTGACTACACCGGCGAGTACCGCGAGGGTCTCGCGTTCGTCCGGCGCGGCGGAAAGTGCGGATATGCAGACGAGTTAGGCGCGGTCGTCATACCGCTGGAGTACGAGTGCGAGGTTGACGGCAGATTCGTGTTTGATTTTTTCAGCGAGGGTCTCGCCGCACTCTGCAAGGACGGGCATTTTGGTTTCGTCGATAAAACCGGAAAAACGGTCGTCCCGTTCGAGTATGACTACGCGTACGCTTTCAAAGAGGGTCTGTGCGGCGTCCAAAAAGACGGGAAGTACGGCTTTGTTGACCGCAGCGGAGCCGTTGCGGTTCCGATTGAATACGACTGGGCGTACAGCTTCGCAGACGGACTCGCGCCCGCGAAACAAAACGGCAAAGTCGGCTATATCAACAAGTCCGGCGAAACCGTCATACCGTTTGTATATGACCTTGAGCGCGGTCATACCGGAGAGTTTTGCGACGGACGCGCAGTCGTGGAGTTCAACGGAGCAAAAGGTTCCGTTGACCGCACCGGCGCGTTTGCGCCGGCGTAAGGCGCGGTTCCGGGGGCAAAGGCAGCTGACCGGGCGCGAATCCGAAAGTACATAGACTCAGAAGTAACAGGCAGCCCCGCACGGCAAAAGCCGCGCGGGGTTGTTTATATTTCGCAGAACGCTTTCAGTATCCTAAGTCCGGCGTCTCCGCTCTTTTCGGGGTGAAACTGCGTCCCGAACACGTTTTCGCGCTCCGCCGACGCGGTGAGCGTCCCGCCGTAGTCCGTCGTCGCGGAAACGTACCCGCCGCAGTCCGCAGCCGAGTAGGAGTGCACGAAGTAGACGTATTCGCCGTCCTCGACGTACCTGTACAGCGCGGACTTCCGCGCGAGTTTCAGCGCGTTCCAGCCGATGTGCGGAATTTTAAGCTCCGGCGCAATAACCTCCGCTATAGGACGCACCTCGCCCGGGATAAGCGACAGACCCGCGTGTTCGCCGAACTCGAAGCTGCGCTCAAACAGCAGCTGCATTCCGAGACATATGCCGAGCAGCGGAATCCCGCGCTCCGCGGCTTCGAGTACCGCGTCCGCGAGTCCGGAGCCGCGCAGTTTGTCCGCGGCGTCGCCGAACGCGCCGACCCCGGGCAGTATGACGCGCCGCGCGGACACGATTCGCGCCGCGTCGCCGGTGACGGCGGCGGTCACGCCGACCGCGTCGAGCGAAGACTTAATCGAGAACAGGTTGCCGACGCCGTAATCGACTATGACCGTCATTCGAGCAGTCCTTTCGAGGACGGAACCTCGTCCGCAAACTGCTCGTCGATTTCGATGGCGCGCCGGAGCGCGCGCGCCGCCGCCTTGAACGACGCTTCGAGTATGTGATGCGTGTTTTCCCCGGTAATACGCCGCAGGTGCAGCGTCGCCCCGGAGCGGCGGCAGAACGCCGACCAGAACTCCCGCGCTGTCTCGGTGTCGAACACGCCGACCTTCTCCGCGAGCGTCCCGAGGTCGTAGACGAGTACGCCCCTGCCGGAAATATCGACCGCCGCGGTAACGAGAGCCTCGTCCATCGGCAGGGTAATGTCGGCGTAGCGCGTGATGCCGCGCCTGTCGCCGAGCGCTTTGGCGAAAGCGTCCCCGAGACAGATGCCGGTGTCCTCGACCGTGTGGTGCAGGTCGGTCTCGACGTCTCCGCGGCAGCGCAGGGTGATGTCAAACCTGCCGTGGTGCGCGAACAGCGTCAGCATATGGTCGAGAAACCCCGCGCCGGAGTCGATTTCCGCGTCGCCCACGCCGTCCGCCGAGAACGAGAGCTTAATCTCTGTCTCGCTTGTGCTTCTGTTGATTTCCGCGTATCTCATAAGCCGCCTCCGCAAATTTTTTCAAGTATACCGATTAAGGTTTCCGCTTCGCCCTGCGCGCCGATTGTGATTCGCAGGAACCCGCCGGTGCGCTCGCCCGGCAGCAGCCGGACGAGTATGCCCGCTTCGCGCAGTTTCGCGTACAGCGCGGCGGACGGCGTTTCGTCGCGGCGGCAGAACACGAAATTCGCGTCCGAGTCCGTTACGAAAAAGCCGAGACGGCGCAGTTCCCGTTTCGTATAGCCGCGGGAATTCGCGATTTCCCGCCAGCGCGGCCTGTAGTACGCGTCCTCCGACAGCGCGGCGATTCCCGCAGCCTGCGTCATCGCGTTTACGTTGTAGGGGTTCCACGCGAAGCGTACCCGCTCGAGGTCGGCGGCAAGCTCCGGACACGAAACGCTGTACCCAAGGCGCGCGCCCGCGAGGAACCGCGACTTGGAAAACGTCCTGACGACAATCAGATTTCCGTGCCGCGCCGTCAGCGGAACCGCCGTGAACCCCGCGAAGTCGGCGTAAGCTTCGTCAACGACGACGACGCTGTCCGGATTAGTCTCCGCGACGCGCGAAATCGCTTCGTTCGAGACCGAAAGTCCGGTCGGCGCGTTCGGATTCGCCAGCATAACGAGTTTGTCAAGCGCGTGAAATTTCTCCGCGTCGAGCGAAAAATCGTCGCGTACGCGCACTTCCTCGTACGGAACGCCGAAAAACGACGCGGTAGTCTTATAAAACGAATATGTAACGTCCGCCGCCGCAATTCCGCGCTCTCCCGCAAACGACGCGACGATAAACGCGAGAGTTTCGTCGGAGCCGTTGCCGACCGTCACGCAGTCCGGCGCGACGCCGTGGTAATCCGCGATTGCGCGGCGCAGTTCGCGCGCCTCCGGGTCGGAATAGACGTTGAGCCGCGCCGACGTTTCGGCAATCGCGTCGGTCACGGAATTCGGCGGGGGAAACGGCGACTCGTTCGTGTTCAGCCGTATGAAACTGCGTCCGCGGTTCTGCTCGCCGGGAGTGTATGGCTTTATCGCGCGGGCGCGTCCGGACAAAAATTCGCTCACGGAGTATCCTCCCCGAGGCGGATTTCGACGCTCCGCGCGTGACCGTCGAGCTTTTCGCGGTGTGCGAACGCAATAACGTCCCGCGCGAGAGTACTGAACGCTTCGCGCGAAAAGCCTGTGAGCTGCGTCTTTTTCACGAAGTCGTCAACCGATACGGGGGACGCGAACCGCGCGGTGCCATACGTCGGCAGGGTGTTGTTCGGTCCCGCGAGATAGTCGCCGAACGCCTCCGGCGCGTAGTGTCCGAGAAACACGCTGGCGGCGTTTTTCACCTGCGGCAGCAAGTCATACGGCGCGCTGACCGCAAGCTCGAGATGCTCCGGCGCGATTGCGTTCGCGGCTCTCATAGCTTCGGAGAGCGAGGAGACGAGGACAATCAGACCGTTCGTTTCGAGCGACGCTTTCGCGGTTTCCGCGCGGGGGAGAGTGCGAAGCTGCGCCTCAAGCTCCGCTTCGACGCGCGCCGCAAGCTCCGCCGACGCGGTGACGAGTACGGCGCGGGCGTTGCGGTCGTGCTCCGCCTGAGCGAGCATATCGGCGGCGACGAACCTCGGGTTCGCAGTTTCGTCCGCGACGACGCAAATGTCCGACGGTCCGGGGAGCATTTCAATCCCGACGACGCCGAAAACCTGCCGCTTCGCCTCCACAACAAAAGCGTTGCCCGGTCCGCAGATTTTATCTACCCGCGGTATCGACGCGGTCCCGTAGGCGAGCGCGGCGATTGCCTGAGCCCCGCCGACGGCAAAAACTCTGTCAACACCGGAGGTTTCGGCGGCGGCGAGAATGTCCGCGGAAACCGTTCCGTCGCGCCCTGGCGGGGTGACGACGATAAGCTCCGGCACTCCGGCGAGCTTCGCCGGAACCGCGTTCATAAGCAGCACGCTCGCAAGCGGCGCGGAGCCGCCCGGAACGTACAGCCCGACGCGCTCAATCGGCAAAATAAGCTGACCGAGTATCGCGCCGTCCGCGCTTTGCGTCACAAAGCCGGAGCGCAGCTGATTTTTGTGATACGTTTCGATATTCGCTTTCGCGCGGCGCAGTACCGCGAGAAATTCAGGGTCGAGCGACGCGAGAGCGCGTTTTTTCTCGTCCGCCGTGACCTCAAACGCACCGCGAGCAACGCCGTCGAACCGCTCCGTGTACTCGCGCAGAGCGTCGTCTCCGCGCGCGCGAACGTCCGCGAGAATCGCCGCGACCGTTTCGCGCACGTCCGCGACGGACTGCGCGCCGGGCGGCGGCAGAACCGCGTTTTTGCCGTAGATTACCGTTTTAAGCATCGCCGAGCCTTTCTGAAACGGCGGAGACGAGCTTAGTCAGCTCCGCGTGTTTGAATTTGTAGCTTATTTTGTTGGCGATAAGCCGCGCCGAAACGTCGGAGATTGTTTCGACGACCTCAAGCCCGTTCTCGCGCAAGGTATTTCCGGTTTCAACTAAGTCAACGATAACGTCCGACAGACCGAGCAGCGGCGCAAGCTCTATCGAGCCGTACAGGTGAATCACATCGATTTCGCGGCTGCGCTTCGCGTAGTACGCCTTCGCGATTTGCGTAAACTTCGTCGCGACGCGCAGTACGCCGCCCGGGTCGGCGAAGCCCGACTTCGCCGCGACGCAGATTCTGCATTTACCGACGCCGAGGTCGAGCAGCTCGTACACGTTCGGACGGGACTCGGCTAAAACGTCAGACCCCGCGATGCCGACGTCAGCCGCGCCGCGCTCGACGTATATCGCGACGTCGGACGGCCTGACCCAGAAGTAGCGCACGCCGTGCTCCTCGTCCTCGAACACGAGCTTGCGGCTCGGCGAAAGAATATCCGCGCAGCCGTAGCCCGCCTTTTCGAGAATTGCGTAAACGTCCTCGCCGATTCTGCCCTTCTGAATCGCGACGTCAAGCATATTCGTACCTCCGAAGCTCGTCGATATACACCGAAAAGCCGATTGCGCCGCAGGGCTTGCCCATACGGCGAAGCAGTCCGTCGTAGCGTCCGCCGGACAGTACGGGGACGGGCAGACCCTCCGCCGCGCCCTGAAACACTATGCCGCTGTAGTAATTAACGTCCTGGGAGAGCGAGAAATCGACGCGAATGTCCGCACCCGGCGACGCGCGCTCCGCGATTTCGACCGACGCGATAAGCTCGCCGAGCGCGCCGTCCATCGCTTCGTTCGCGACGAGCGATTGCAGTACGCCGCGCGTCTCGCCGAGAGTGCCGTACAGCGACGCGAGCGTCGCCGCGCCGTCCGTCTGACCGTCCGTCAGCGCGATTTCGGCGGCGATACCGCGCAGTCCGGGTACGTTTTTCGCGGCAATCTGCGTCAGCAGCGCAGACTTAGCCGCGTCCGTGACTCCGAAGCCGTCAAGCAGAGCCGCCGCAAAGCCGACGTGTGAAATGTCGATAATCCCGCGCAGTCCGAGAGCCGCGAGACTGTCCGCCGCGAGCGCGACGATGTCGCCGGTCTCGTGCGTGCCGACGGAGCCGATAAGCTCCACGCCGCACTGCGGCCGCTCGGAAAACTCGTGCGAGAGACCGCCGCGCCGGTACACATTCTCGTGATAGTAAACGCGGCGGACGCCGCCCGCGAGCTGACGCGTGTCCTTGACTATTGACAGCGTAACGTCCGGACGCAGGGCGAGCAGCCGTCCGTCCGAGTCGGTAAACGTGATTATGCCGCCGTCCGGCAGGAAGTCGCGGTTGCCGGAATACAGCTCGTATTCCTCAAAACGGCTCATCTCGTAACGCTCAAAGCCGCGCGAATGGAACAGCGAGCGCAGCGCGAACGCGTGTTTTTCGGTCTGCGTGAGAATTTCGTCCGGAATTTGCATATGGTTCCTCAAAGTTTCACAAAGATATATTATTATAGTACATCGCGCGGAATAAGTCAAGCGGCTTCGTTTGCGCGGGAGGAACGGTCCGGAACAATGTAAAATCTTTGACTTTCGTGAAAAAAGCGTTGACAAGTTACTAAATATGTGATATTATTCCTTCATTAAAAGTTGGCAGATAAATTCTGTACGAAAGGTCGGGTGATTCCCGTCGCTTAAGTTTCGGCAAAACGCCTCTGCATTAAGACGCGGATTCGCCCAAATGCATTCCGCCGCAACATCGTGCGCTTACAAAATATTGATTTTTTGCGTCTTGTCCCGCCGGAGGGTTTACTGAAATAAAGCGCGGTTGCCGCGTCATATGCTCAACACGTTACTGCGACCCAACTCGGCGTTGGGTCGCAGTTGCTTTTGCGTCGCTTTACAGGCGGATTTTATTGTGCGATAATACGGTTACGGTACAAAAAATCAATCGGAGGAATACGAATATGGAAATCGGAACCGTCATTAAAAGATTGCGGCGCGAACGCAATCTGACGCAGGAGGAACTCGCCGAACGGATTAGCGTTACGTCACAGGCCGTATCCAAGTGGGAGTCGGGCGCGGGGCTGCCGGACATCTCGCAGGTCGTTCCGCTCGCGAACTTCTTCGGCGTGACCACGGATTTGCTGCTCGGCGTGGACGCGTCTCGGACGAAGCAACGGATACAGGCGCACATCGGCGAGATCGAAAGGCTTATGCACATATGGGAAAAGGACGCGATACTGGACGCCGCCCGGCGCGCGCTGCGCGAATTCCCCGGCAACCACGAGCTGATGTACCTGCTCGCGCAGAACCTCAGTCAGTTTACGCCCGGCAGCGGCGAGGCGATTGCGCTGCTCGGGCAGATACTCGACGAATCGACAGACAGCCGTATGCGAGAAAAGACGAACGCGCTGATGTTCTGCGCCTGCAAGTTCAGCGGGCTTCCCGACGCGGCGGAGCGCGCGCTCGCCGTTGCGAAAAAGCTCCCGTCGTTCGTCTTTTCGCGCGAATATCAGCTCGCTTTCGACACGAACGACACGATGCGGCAGCATCGCGGCGCGGGACAAACCGCCGATACGCGCGAGTTTATTGCCGAACTGGCGCGTACGCTCTCGGGAGTAATGTTCATCAACGCGGGCGGGCGGCGACTCGACCGATACACGGACGGCACGCTCGACGTCGCCGCGAGTATTGAGCAGACGAAGCGGGCAATCGAGATTCTGCACGCGGTTTTCGGCGACAATCTGCTGCATATGGCGTTCGCGGCGGGCGAATACTGCTCGGTCGTCGCCGAGTGGTATCTAACTATAGGCGAGCGGGAGAAAGCCCTCGACTACCTTGAGTTGTACAGCAAATACGAGAGCGAGTACGACGCGTATACGGACGGCGACCGATATACGTCCGTGGCGGTGCGGGGCGTTGCGGCGGAAGGACACACCTGGTCGGACAGCGGCGCGGCGTGCGTGCGCTACACCTTGGGCGAAGACACCTGGGACGCAATACGCGCGGACCCCCGCTTCGCCGCGCTTGCGGAACGCTTAAACGCTCTCCCCGAGTGATTACTCATATTATACTGCCCGGCGGGGCGTTGACAAACGCTCCGCCGGGTAGTATAATGACCCGGCGAATTAAAATTCACGCACGCGTGCGGAGGTGACGTATGGACTTCAATCAAATCGACGGGTTTCTGCTTTCCGCGCTGCGCGAGGACATAGGCGCGGGAGACGTTACGACCGAGTGCTGCGTTCCCGAGAGCGCGGTCAGCAACGGCGTATTCCGCGCGAAAGCCGACGGCGTGGTCTGCGGACTCGCGGTCGCGGCGCGCGTGTTCGCGCTGACCGACGCGCGCGTCGTGTTCTCGCCGAGCGTCAAAGACGGCGACGCGGTTAAAACGGGCGGCGTTATCGCTGATATTTTCGGACCGTCGCGTTCGATACTGACGGCGGAGCGCGTCGCGCTCAACGTACTGCAGCATATGTCCGGCGTTGCGACGGCGGCGCGGCTCGCGTCCGAGGCGGTCGCGGGTACCCGCGCGCGAATCGTTGACACGCGCAAGACGACTCCGGGTATGCGCGTACTCGAAAAGTACGCGGTGCGTACGGGCGGCGCGTACAACCACCGGTTCGGGCTGTCCGACGGAGTGCTTATCAAGGACAATCACATCAAGGCGGCGGGCGGTATTACGAACGCCGTAGAGTGCGCGCGTAAAGCCGTTTCTCACACGCTGAAAATCGAGGTAGAGTGCGAAACGCGCGAGAATGTCAAGGAAGCTCTCGCCTGCGGCGCGGACATTATAATGCTCGACAATATGACGGCGGAGGAGATGCGCGAGAACGTCGCGCTTATCGCGGGGCGCGCAATCATCGAGGCTTCCGGCAATATGGGTTCGCGGATTCCGCTGCGCGAGGTCGCGGAGACCGGCGCGGACTTCATCTCGGTCGGCTCGATGACCCACAGCGCAGCCGCGCTCGACATAAGCCTGAAGCTGAATTAAAAAAATGCTTGATTATTCCCTGCGTATGCGGTATACTATATGCGGATAGGCGCGCTTGGGTTGCATACGAGTCTGTACCCCGCGAACCATAAGGCTGAAACTCTCGCTTTTTTGCAGCTTTTTTCCGGAAAAAAGCGCGTCCCCGCGTACCCTGTATCCACGCGTTATTAAATGTATTTATGGAGGTAATACCAATGTTTGTTATCACGAAGGACACCGTCATCGCGGATATTCTCGAGGAAGCCCCGGAAACCGCGCCGCTCTTTATCTCGATCGGAATGCACTGCCTCGGCTGCGCCGCGTCGTCGGACGAGACCGTCGAGGAAGCCTGCGCCGTTCACGACGTTGACGTTTCGGAGTTCGTCGAAGCCCTGAACGCGCGTGTCGGAGTCTCAAAAGAGTAATCCGGCTCCCGCGCCGCCGAAAAAAACAAAATCAGTCGCGCCCGGAGGAAGGCTCGCGGAGATTATCTCGCGGGTTCCGCTTGGCGCGTCCGTTTTGGACCTGGGAGCAGACCACGGCTATGTGCCGATCGCGCTTGTGCGCCGCGGAGAGACGCAAGTTTACGCGTCCGACGTCGCCGAGAAACCGCTCGCCCGGGCGAAGGCAAACGCCGCACGCCGCGGAGTCGCCGGCGCGATTACGTTTCTGCTCGCGGACGGCGTACCCGGAGAACTGCGCGGGAAAATCGGATATGTAATCATCGCGGGAATGGGCGGCGAGTCGATTGCCGCCATACTCGGCACGGCTCCGTGGGTTAAGTCCGACGGCGTTAAGCTGATACTCCAGCCGCAGTCGAAGCGGGACTTTCTGCGCGGCTGGCTGCGCGACAACGGGTATGAGATTCAATGCGACTCCGGGATAACCGACGGAGGCCGCAAATATTACATTTGGAGCGTGGAGTAATGCCTACGGCAGGAAATATTCTTGCGCATTTTTTCAGATTCGCGCCGGAGCGGGGCAAGGTTGACGGCGACAATGTCGGACTGCTCGCGGGCGACTCGCGCGCGGAGGTTACAAAGACGCTTATCGCCCTCGACGCGACGGGCTGGACAATCGGCGAGGCAATCGAGTACGGCGCGGAGCTGCTGCTCGTCCACCACCCGGTTATCCACGGCGCGATAAGCCGCGTGAACGACGAAACGATTACCGGGCGCAACCTGCTTGCCGCGCTGCGCGCCGGACTTTCGGTCGTCAGTATGCACACGAATCTCGACGCGGCGGCGGACGGCGTGAATCAGGCACTCGCCGAGGTTTGCGGACTGCGCGACCTGTCGCTTCCGGATATGGACGCGGGATTTTATGACGACGGAACGCCTTACGCGATTGGCAGGCTCGGATACCTCGCGGAGCCGGCGACGCTCGCGGAGTACCTGCCGGTGCTGAAGTCCGCGCTCAAATCGAACGGGCTGCGCTATCACGACGCGGGACGCGCGGTGCGCTTCGTCGCGGTGTGCGGCGGCTCCGGCGGGGGAGAGGTGCGGAGCATTTTCGACAAAGGCTGCGACACCTACGTCACGTCGGACATTAAGTACGGCGAGTTCCTCGAGGCGAAAGAACTCGGGCTGAATCTTATCGACGCAGACCATTTCTGCACGGAAAACGTCGTAACCGCAAAGCTGCTCCGCGAAATGCTGACGCAGTTTCCGGACGTGCGGACGAAAATCAGCGAACGCCACGCGCAGACCGCGCAATTCTTTGTTTGAGGTGAAATTATGCTTCTCGCAATCGACGCGGGCAACTCCCACATAGTAATCGGCTGTATCGACGGCGACGAGATTGTTCACGTTTTCCGTATGAACACCGACGCGAACAAGACCGCGGATCAGTACGCCGCGGAGGTTAAGTCGATATTCGGATTCAACGGCATTGACGGCGGCGCGTTTCACGGCGCGATTATCTCGTCCGTAGTGCCGGGAGTCAACTACGCGTTGCGCGAGGCTGTGCGGCGGCTGACCGGATTCGCGCCGATAATCGTCGGCGCGGGGATAAAAACCGGACTCGACATCAGAATCGAGGACGCGGCGGAACTCGGCGCGGACGCGGTGTGCGTCTCGGTCGCCGCGCTTGAGAAGTACGGCGCGCCGTGCGCGGTTGTCGATCTCGGCACCGCGACGAAGATTCTCGTGCTCGACCGCTCCGGAACGTACATCGGCGGGGCGATTGCGCCCGGCGTTTCGATTTCCGCGGGCGCGCTTACCGAGCGCGCGTCTATGCTGCCGGAAGTCGCGCTCGAGGCTCCGCGCCGCGCCGTCAACGGCGGCACAATCGACGCGATAAAGAGCGGCATAGTATTCGGCGCGGCGGCGATGATTGACGGTATGATTCAGCGGTTTTCCGACGAACTCGGATACGAGCTTACGGTCGTCGCGACCGGCGGAATCGCGTCGCGGATTATTCCGCACTGCCGCGAGGAGATTACGGCGGACGACAACCTGATTCTCGACGGACTGCGGCTGCTGTACGAGAAGAATAAGAAGTAGCAAAGAGCGGCTCCGCGGGGCCGCTCTTTTTTCGGAAAAGCTGAAAAAACGTGAGTTTCGGCTTACAATTCAAGGAGTATTGCCGGAAGTTTTAGATTTATTAGAAATGGTTACAAAAATTTAACTATTTTTGTAACCATTTTGTTGTTGATTGCCCGAAAAAGTGTGATATGATATTGGTAATCTTAGGAACGGAGGGTCAAGACTATGTTTGAATACAGTCCGCCGGAGCACATAACCGCCTGACGGCGTCTGCCGGGCGGGGTATAAATCGAGCGGACGCATATGAAGCAAGTCGTGTGCCGGCGAAATGCCGGTCAAGAAAGGTTGTTTTAATATGAAAAAGCTCACAACACGCAAACGCTACATAGCGTTGTTCCTCGCGCTCGTGATGTCCGCGTCAATGCTGACCGCGTTCGCAAGTGCGGCG
>JAITNK010000086.1 GCA_031290515.1 Oscillospiraceae bacterium | reverse complement strand
GCGAAATCCTACCCCGACCGCGGGCGCATAACGCCGCGAAGCGGCTCCGCCACGGCGAAAACTGCCGAACGGCAAAAACAGAGTGTTTTCGCTCTTGCAATAAGCGTGAGATGTGCTATAATGCGGTGACGGACGCGCGTCGCGGTTCTCGCCGCGCCCGCAGACGCGTTCCCCGTGCGAGCCTTGCGAGCACGGAGCGCAGGGAGGGCTTTCTCACCCCGCAAAGTCCGCGGACTTCGCGGGGACCCCGATTGCCCGACCAAGCGGTAAACGAAGCGCAGGGAGGCTCCGCCGACCGAGCGGTAAATTAACCAACTGGAGATTTTATGATTACCGAACAATCTGACACTATCGGACAACTCACCGCGCTTATGCAGCGCGGCGCGCGCGTTCACCTCGTCGGAATCGGCGGCGTGTCCGTGTCGCCGCTTGCGGAGGTGCTTCTGAAAAACGGACTGTCCGTAACCGGCTCCGACCTGCGCGCGTCGGAGGTGACGGAGCGGCTCCAAGCCCTCGGAATACCTGTTTTTATCGGACACTCGGCGGATAACCTCGGCTCCGCGGAGTTCGTCGTGCGCACCGCCGCCGCGCGGGACGACAATGCGGAAATCGCCGCCGCGCGCGCCGCCGGAATCCCGGTATTCGAGCGCGCGGAAGCCTGGGGCGTGATAATGCGCGGCTATAAAAACGCGGTCTGCATCGCCGGAGCGCACGGAAAGACGACCACGACCTCGATGACGGCGCATATTCTGCTTGCGGCGGAGCTTGACCCGACCGTTATGATCGGCGGAACGCTGTCGTCGCTCGGCTCGGGGTACCGCGTCGGCTCCGGCGACACAATCGTGCTGGAGTCCTGCGAGTACTACGACTCGTTTCTGAGCTTTGCGCCGACCGTCGCGGTTGTCCTGAACATCGACGCAGACCATCTCGACTACTTCGGGACGCTCGAAAACGTCAAGGCTTCATTCCGCGAGTTCGCGCTCAAAACTCCCGAAAACGGACTGGTCATTGTCTGCGGGGACGACGCGAATACGACGGACGCGCTCGCCGGAATCGACCGCGAGGTGCTGACGTTCGGCTTCGGCAACGGGTGCGACGTCCGGTGCGAAAGCGCGTCGCTCGAGGGGAAAGGCTCGCTGTTCAACGTCGTGTACGAAGACCGCGTTTACTGCAAGCTGCACCTGCGCGTTCCGGGGCGGCACAACATATCGAACGCGCTCGCCGCCTGCGCCGCCGCGATTTATCTCGGCGTTCCGGCGGAGGTTATCGAGGATTCGCTCGCCGGGTTCACCGGGGCGGAACGCCGCTTCGACTACCGCGGGGAGTGCGGCGGCGCGGACGTTTACGACGACTATGCGCACCACCCGACGGAGCTTCGCGCCCTGTTCGACGCGGCGCGCGAGCTGCCGTATAACCGCGTTATCGCCGCGTTTCAGCCGCACACTTATTCGCGCACGTCGCAGCATTTCGACGCGTTCGTGCGCGAGCTGTCCCGCGCCGACAAGCTGTTTCTCGTCGATATTTACGCGGCGCGAGAGACGAATACTTATGGTATCGAGAGCACCGACCTTGTCCGGGCGATTCCCGGCAGCGTCTACTGCGAAAGTTTTGACGCGCTCGCCGCCGCGCTCCGCGCCGAGGCGCGACCCGGCGACCTGATTCTCACAATCGGCGCGGGGGAGCTGAATAAGGTCGCCGCGCAGCTTACGGCTGAAAGTTAGAGTTTCGCCGCGTGGCGGGTATCACCGTCTGCGGACGGTGAGGAGCAAAGAGGGGGCGGCTCAAACGCCGCTCGCCCCCTCTCTGCACTCTCCCCTTGGCTTAGGGGAACGGAAGCCGCGCTCACGCTGTTCGCGCAGGGTCGTTGCACAGCATAGCCGCACACTGCGCCGCGCAGTTGAAGACTGTGAGCGCGCGGCAGTCTGAGAAGGCGGCATTTCGGCACAGGCGCGTCTCACGGAAGCGGCGTTGTGCCGAAACATCAAGCGCAGGGAGGCTCTGCCGACCAAGCGGATAACCAAGCGGCTAATCCCGGGCTTCGCCCGGCCAAGCGGCTAATACGCCGTCGATAACCGCTTCAACGAGCGGTATACAGACGCTCTCTCGGGTGCCGTCCGACGCGCGGCGCGCGCGTCCTTCGTCGGTACTCAGGTCGTATCCGAGAATACCGGAGCAGCGCAGCGCGCCGCCGGAAGCGAGGCGGAACGCGCGCGTAAGCTCGCGCGTCTTTGCGGCGCAGTTCATTTTCGCGCCTGAGTCGCCCTCGATACACTGCCCGAAGCGCGCGCCGACCGCGAGTACTCCGCCGGACAGCGCGCCGCATACTTCGCCGCACCCGAGTCCGCCGCCGAGACCTCCGGCGATTCGGAGCGCGTCGTCAGTCTCAAGACCGCACTCGTCCGCAAATACGGAGAACACCGCCTGCGCGCAGTTGAAGCCCCCGCGGAAACGCTGCGCGGCGGTTTCTTTTTTGTCTGCACCCATACAATAATACCTCCTGTTTCGCTCATCTCAACGAGCGAAAGTTCTGCCCGCAGACGCATACGCCGGCGAAGCCGACTCCGCAATTGTCAACTGCCGAGATAGTTCAGCGTCATCTGCGCCACCTGCGCCCGGGTGGAGCTTTTTTTCGGAATCAGCTTACCGTCCGAGCCGGTGATAACGCCGCGGTCGCAAGCCCAGCGGAACGCGTCGCGCGCGTAGTCGGACACGTCGGCAAAGTCCGGGAACGCCTCGGCTTTCGCGCCGGAAACGCCGTCCGCGTCGCCGGCCGTCTGCGCGTAGCGGTAGAAAAACGTCGCCATCTGCTCGCGGGAAACCGCGCGGACCGGCGAAAACTTGCCGTTGTCGCCCTGCGCGATGCCGCGCTCCGCGCACCAGAGGACGGCTTTGTAGTACCATTCGTCCGGGTCGGTAACGTCCGAGAACGGCGAAATCATTGACGACGGCTCCGGCGCGCCCGCGATTCGGTGCAGCACCGTGACGAACATCGCGCGGTTCATAGTGCCGGACGGCGAGAATTTGCCCGCGTCGCCCTCGAAATACGCGCGCAGCTGCACAAAATCGACCGCTTTATAGAACCAGTCGGTGCGGAGTACGTCGCGGAACGCCGGGTGCGCGAGCACTTCGGTGTAGTACCCGCCGGAGACGAGCAGCCGCGCCGCGTCCCAGGTGTCGAGCCGGAGCAGGCTGTCCGCCTGAGCGAAATATGTGTGCCCGGCGGCGAGAGTGCCGGAAACCGGGCTGTATTCGGGCGGCTCTTCGTCCGGCGGAACCTCAACGGCGGCGCGGTCGAGTACCGTCGCGCCCGCGGTGAGGTCTACGAGACCGGGACCGGTTGAAGACAGCTCCGCGGGTACCGCGTCAAACACGGTGAACCGCGTGCCCGCCGCGATAATGACGGACGTGCCGCCCGCGACGGAGAGGTACTTGTTGCGCGCTTCGGTAAAGCCCGACGCGTCCGCCGGGGCTACCGGAACCGCGCCGTACATACGCTGGCTCAGCCGCCCGCCGAATTCGTCGGCGTATCGTTTCAGCAGCGCGTCGGTATCCGCGACAAGCGCGGCGCGGAACTCTCCGTCAAGATATGTTTTGGAAACGAGCGGATTCGTCTGCGACCCCGCCGCGGTGACGAGCAGAGCGGTCGCCGCTGTGACGCAAAGCAGGGTCAGGGTTTTTCGCAGTTTCATAGTGCGCTCCTTTGTCCACGTTGATTGTCGGTTGATTGTCTGTGGATTTGCTGAAAAAGTTACATATGCGCGGAAACCTGTCCGGTTTTACACGGAAGTCCGCAATACGGTGTGGAATATAAGTTATTGCGCCGCAGCCGTGAATCGTGCTTTTCCACATAATTCGCTACTACTGCTAATACGGCTAACTTAATATTATATATCTATGTATTTATATATAGAACCCGAAACGAAAACAGAGCGGAAAACCTGTTTGCGAACCTCCGAAGCGTGCGGCGGGTCAACGCAGCGGCCGTGCGCGAACGGCGTGAGCGCGGCTGCCGTGCACCCGCTCCGCGCGCGCGTATACCGGAAAGACGGCTCCTGAGTTTTAATTTCTAATTTCCCTAAGCTCTTCCGCGTCGAACAGTACCGGGTTCCGCCCCCAAGCCGCGTCGTCGAGCCGCGCAATGTAACCGCCGCACGGCGGAACCCGCCAGTCAAAATACTCGCGGCGCGGACGCGCGAACCGCTCCATAACGCTCATTATAACGCCGCCGTGCGCGACGATTACGCAGTAAGGGCTTCGCCGGGCGAGACATTCGGACACAATCTCCGAAAACGCGACGCACACCCGCGACGCGAATGCGACGCGCCCCTCGCCGTGCGGCGTCTCGCCGAGGCAGCCTCCGTCCGTCCAGGCGCGGTACCGCGGGTCGGAATACAGCTCGGCGGCGTTCTTGTACTCAAAGTCGCCGAAGTCCATTTCTCGCAGTCCGCGGACGCAGAGAATCCGCGCGTAAGGGAACTTTATCGCCGCCGTCTGCACCGTGCGGACGAGCGTCGAGCAGTAGACGAACGGCACCTGCGGCACAATACCGCTTTTGACGGCGGAGACCTTGCCTACGTGCGCGAGCGGCTCGTCCGTCCGTCCGACGTACCGCCGCGCGAGATTGCCGTCCGTCTCGCCGTGGCGAATGAGCATTATTTCCAAAACGTCATTCCGAGCGCGAACACCGCGAGGTATGCGGCTTCGCAGCGGCAGAGAAACCAACCCGCAAGGTCGCCGGACATCCCGCCGAATCTGCGTTTCGCCGTGCGCGACAGGTAAGTGTAAAGCAGTACGGGAACCGCCGCGAGGGGCGTCATTATACCGATGAACCGCAGAACTGCGGACGCGTTCCGGAACGGCATATACGCCTCGTGAAGCGTGAGCGCGGGCAGGCAAACCGTAATCACGATTGCGGCGGAGACGATGACGTTCATAAGCTTCCTCGCGCCTTTTGACGCGGAGTCGGAAAACGTCTTGTTAAGCCCGTCGGAGCCGTTCGGGAAATTCAGCACCGCGGCGGCGGACAGCGTACGCGAGTATACGAAGCCCCAGCCGAACAGTATCGTCTGCCGAACGGTAAGCTCCGCCGGAAGCGCGAGGGCGAGCGCGAATACGGACACCAGGTACACGATAAGCGCGATGACGCCGAACGAACCGACGCGCGGGTCTTTGAGTATCGCGCGCATACGCTCCGGCTCCGCGCGGGACGCGAGCGCGTCCGCCGTGTCGGCGAGTCCGTCGAGGTGAATCCCGCCGGTGAGCGCGAGCGGAATAAGCGTAAGCCCGAGCGCGCGGACGGCGTCCGGCAGTTCCCAGTACCCGCAGAGCAGTATGAACCCGGCGCAGGCCGCGCCGAGCACGAGTCCGACGAGCGGGAACGCGCACATCATATAACGCTTGTTGCGGGCGCTCCAAGCCGGGCTGCCCATCGGTATTCGCGAGAACATCGCGAACGCGAGACGGATTGTGTCCAAAACAGGTGAGGTCTCCTCTTCTCAGGTTATCGGGCGGAAATTCGTCATTCTTAATTCTTAAATCGGCGTATACGCTTCCACGCCTATGTCCTCAAAGCTCGAGCCGCCGCAGTACACCGCGAGCGCAAGGTCGAGCAGCGGCAGCGCGGCGACCGCGCCGGTACCCTCGCCGAGCCGCATTCCCGCGGTAATAAGCGGCTTCAGACCGAGCGCGTCGAGAACGAGGCTGCCCGCGGGTTCCGCCGAAACGTGGCTCGCCATAACCGCGGACCGCGCGCGCGGACACAGCCGCACCGCAATCAGCGCGGCGACCGCGGAGATGAACCCGTCAACCAGCACAGGTACGCCGCACCGCGCGCCGCCGATGAAAATTCCCGCCATTCCCGCGAGGTCGAACCCGCCGACCGCCGCGAGCGCGCCGACTGTATCGCCCAAGTTTGGGCGGTTTGTCGCGATTCCGCGTTTGACCGCGGCGATTTTGCGCGCGAGCCCCTCGTCGGACAGCCCGGAGCCGCGCCCGGTGACGGTTTCGGGCGGCACATCGAGCAGGACGGAGCAGACGGCGGACGAAGTGGTCGTGTTGCCGATACCCATTTCCCCGGTCGCGAGAATGTCGAACCCGCGCGAGCGCATATCCCCGGCAAGCTCGATTCCGTAGGCGACGCCGCGCTCCGCCGTTTCGCGGGTCATCGCCGCGCCGCGCGTGAAGTTAGCGGTGCCGCCGCCGAGCCGGTAGGACAGCATTCCGTCGAAGTCCGGCTCCGTAAGCATACCCATATCGACCGGGAAAACCTCGCAGTTCGCGGCGCGCGCCATAATGCAGACGGAGGTCTGTTTTTTCGTGAGGTTCCGCGCGACAGCCATAGTGACGGACGCGTCCGTCTGCGTCACGCCCTCGGCGACGATTCCGTTGTCGGCGCACAGCACGAGCGCGGCGCGCCGGCGCAGACGCACGTCCGGGTCGCCGCGCAAGGCGGCAATCTGCGCGACCGCGTCCTCGAGCAGTCCGAGACTGCCGAGCGGCTTCGCGACCGCGTCCCACTTAGCGCGGCAAAGCTTCGCCGCCGCCGCGTCCGGCGCGGGGATTGAGTTGTTGATTGCGGTAAAGTCCATTAGCCGCTCCATTTAGCCGCTCGGTCGGGCAAAGCCCTCCCGTCGCTCAATATTTTTCGCCGTAGGCGGGTTGCGCCGCTTGCGAGCGGCGCGGACACCGGGGGAACCACAGGGGGCGAACCCCCTATGGCTCCCCCGGACCCCCTCTGACCCCCGGGAACGATAATGGCGTTCGCTCCGCTCACTTCGGGTCGTATCACAGCACAGCCGCACACTGCGGCGGTACGCATAAAAGTTGATTGCGCGCCGCGCGGTGTGCGGCTGTTCACCGCAACGACCCTGCGCGAACAGCGTGAGCGCGTTTTCCGTTCCCGGGGTAAGGGGGGTTCCGGGGGGCTTTAGGGGCAAAGCCCCTGTAGTCCCCCGGGAAAACGCCCCGCTCATCGCAATGAGCGAAAACCCAACCCCGCCACGCGGGAAAACGTCCCGCGCCCGCGGACGCATACCGCCGCGCCGCGGCTTCGTAATTCTTAATCTTTCATCAGGAAGCCGTGAGTTTCCAGCCACAGCCCGGAAGGCTTGCTCTCAATCGACTCGATTGTGTAAGTCGCGTCGGGCGCGAGGCGCGAGAGCTGATTCAGCGCGGCGTCCATATCGATTATGCCGTCGCCGAGCGCGTTGTGGTGGTCCCAGTCGCGGTAATTGTTGTGAATGTGGACGTGTCCGAGGTGCGGCGCGCAGCAGTCAATCCACTCGGCGAGCGGCACGTCCGACACGATGCAGTTCGCGTGACCCACGTCGAGGCAGAGCTTCAGCCGCGGCGAATCCACCGCTTTCGCAATGTCCCGCGTAAGCTCAGGCGCGTCCTCAAGCACGTTTTCGAGCATAAGGTCAAGCCCGTCCGGCAGGTCGCGGATAAGCTCCGTCCAGAATTCTACGCTGCGTTCTATAAAATATTCCTTAAAGTATACGAGCGGCACATAGCCGGAATGGACGACCATACGCGTCGCGCCGTAGGTCTTGGCGAGAGCCGCCGCCTCGCGGTACCGCACCCGCGCCACGTCGAGAACGCGCGGTTCGATTGCGGAGGGGCAGAGCTCGTTGAACGGCGCGTGGAAAGTGACGTTTACGTTATCAACCGCTTGGTCGGGCGAAGCCCTCCCGCGCTCAAGCGCGAGCGAAGCCCGCGCGGGGAACGCGTCTGCGGACGCGGCTTTGATTCCGGCAGAGGAGCGTTGCGCGGCAAGGGATTCGAGCTTGCGGCGGACGCGGTCGTCCCACTCGGTGAACGCCGGAGCGTCCATATTCATCGCGGTACAGAACTCCGCGATTTCGAGTCCGAAGCCGTGCCGCGCCGCGGTTTCGACCGCGTCCTCCGCGACGGTGGAGACGTAGATTCTGGCGGGGGATATACTCATAGGACAGTTCCTTTCAGTCTAACGCGCGGGACCGGCGGTTGACGGTGAACAAACCGGAAAAGACGGCGCGGGTTTCAGCGCGGCAGCCTCAATGTCAATCGCCGGAATGTTTCCGCGACCGCGGCGTTGCCCGCGTCAATATCGACGCCGAGTCCGCGCAGATACGCCGCTTCGCCCGCCGCGCCCGCGCCCTGCGGCACATTGTATGCGCCCGCGTCGGAGCCGGAGGCGATGAGTACGCCGATTTTGCTTGCGAACAGTATGTTTTTCTCGTGCGCGTCCGCTATGCGCCGCATTGTTCCGGCGGGATAGCGTCTGCCGTCAAGGTTGTTGCGAACCGTCGCGGCGGTCGGCACCCAGACCGTCCCGCGGTCGCGCATCAGTTCGAGAGAGGTTTGGTCCGCCCAGAAACCGTGTTCCACCGAGCGCACTCCGGCGCGTACCGCCGCGCTGACGCTCGCCGCGCCGCTGACGTGCGCCATAACCGCGAAGCCCTGCGCCGCAGCGATTTCCACGAGCGCGGCGATTTCGTCCTCCGGGAGCGGCTCGCCCGTGACCGCGCCGTCCCCGGCGAAGTCGAGCAGCCCGCCCGCGGCGATTTTGACGAAGTCCGCGCCGAGCGATGCGGCTTCCGCGACGCGTCCGCGCGCCTCCGCGAGGTCGCGGTACGACCTGCCGTACGCCGCGCCGTAGCGTCCTGCGCGGTGCAGTATGAACGCGGGTGTGCGGTAGTCGATTCCGTATTGCGCCGCAACGGTTTTTGCGTATACCGACACGCCGAGCGCGTCGCCGCCGTCGCGGTAGAACGCGACTCCGGCGGAGCGCAGCGTCTCAAACTGCGAGCGCACGAATTCGCGGTCAACGCCGTCGCGGTGACGCAGCTGCGCCGCGCGGTAGTCCGCGCCGTCGGCGATGATGTGTCCGTGGGCTTCGGTTAGCCGGGGTATCAGCCGCGCGGTCGGTTGCCGCTCCATAGGCGTAGCCCTCCCTAAGTTTCGCCGTCTGCGGACAGCGGAGTGAGGGGCGGGTACGCGCGACCCGCCCCCGGACGGCGGCAATCAGGTGGCGGGCAGGCGTTTCAGAGCCTCAAAGGTCTCCGCGCTGATGACGTGCTCGATTTTGCACGCGTCGCGCGCCGCCGTGGCGCGGGGGACGCCGAGCGACGTCAGCCAGTCGGTCAGGAACGTGTGACGCTCGTACACCGAGTGGGCAATCGCCGCACCGGTGTCCGTAAGCGTTATTGCCGCATCATCCGCTACCGCGATATGACCCTGCAAACGCAGGTTTTTCATCGCTACCGAGACGCTCGCTTTTGAAAAGCCGAGTTCCCGGGCGACGTCTATCGCGTGTACCTCGCCGCCGGACATCGACAGGACGAGAATCGTCTCGAGATAGTCCTCGGCGGATTCGCGAATCTTCATTTATGCGCGCGGAATCACGAAACCGGACAGGATTTTCGGCGCGCCGCCCGGCTCGCAGCAGGCCCCGAGCTTAGGAATCAGCTCGAGAAAGTGCTGCGACGACGAGTGCGCCTGCAGTGCCTCGCGGCTTGCCCACTCCTCGAGCATTGTGTACCCGCCGTCGTCGCTCTCGAACAGCTCGTATTGTATGCAGCCGTCGTCGAATGCGTGGGTTTTTTCGATGAGTTCGAGAACCACGGAGAAGAATTCCCCGAGTTTTTCCGGCTTGACCTTGTTTTCGGCGATTACTCTGATTGACATTGTGTGACCTCCTAAATTATTGCGCGGTCGGCGGAGCCGACTGTCGCTTACTTACCGCTCGGTCGGGCAATCGGGGTCCCCGCGAAGTCCGCAGACTTTGCGGGGTGAGAAAGCCCTCCCGCGCTCCGTGCTCGCAAGCTCGCACAGGGAACGCGCCTGCGGGCGCGGTGCCGCTTCTGCGGATATTATACCATAAGCGCGGACGCTTTTCAATAGTAAATTCTCGGCGGCGGTGCGGAGCGTTTCAGAATGTTTCATATGAAACATAATTTACTCTTGATATTTGCGAAACCTGTGGTATAATGTCCGAAAACGGACATTAGCATTATCGAAACCGATATACCGCGACGGCGCAAACGCCTGCGGCATAATGTCCGAAAACGGTGCGGCGGAGCGTTGTTTCGCAGTTTCACAGTTGCGGGCGTGGCAGTAAACGCGCAAGCCGCGCCCGCAGGCGCGTACCCCGTGCGAGCTTGCGAGCACGGAGCGCAGGGAGGGCTTCGCCCGACCAAGCGGTAAATAAGCGCAGGGAGGACTTTCTCACCCCGCAAAGTCTGCGGACTTCGCGGGACCCCGATTGTCCGACTAAGCGGCAAGAGCCGTCCGCGACGGCTTCGCCCGGCTAAGCGGTAAATAAAAATTAAGGGTAATCTATGGCTAAAATCATCGCTGTTACAAATCAAAAGGGCGGAGTCGGGAAGACGACGACCGCCGTAAACCTCTGCGCCGCGCTGTCGGCGCGCGGACGCTCCGTCCTGCTCTGCGATATGGACCCGCAGGCGAACGCGACGAGCGGACTCGGCGTTGACAAAGCCGC
Source organism: Oscillospiraceae bacterium (assembly GCA_031290515.1). Taxonomy (GTDB): domain Bacteria; phylum Bacillota; class Clostridia; order Oscillospirales; family Oscillospiraceae; genus JAIRRO01. The sequence goes on along the minus strand of JAITNK010000086.1, from coordinate 3,322 downwards.
CGCCGCGCACACGACGTACGACGTGCTGCTCCGCGGCGTTCCGGCGGCGGACGCGGTGGTCGCGACGGCGTTCGGCGGCGTTATTCCGGCGAATCAGGAGCTTTCCGGCGGCGGCATCGAGCTTGTCGGACTGCCGGAGCGCGAGTTCGTGCTGAAAACCGCGCTCGGAACGCTGCGCGGCGGGTACGATTACATATTCATCGACTGCCCGCCGTCGCTCGAAATGCTGACGCTGAACAGCCTTTGCGCCGCGGACTCGGTGCTGATTCCGGTGCAGTGCGAGTACTTCGCGCTCGAGGGGCTTGCCGACCTCATCACAACGATTCGTATGATAAAGCGCGGGCTGAATCCCGCTCTCGAAATCGAGGGAGTACTGCTCACGATGCTCGATTCGCGCACGAATTTTTCGGCGCAGGTCGCAAGCGAAATCAAAAAGTTCTTCGGCAAAAAGGTCTACGCCGTAACGATTCCGCGCAACGTCCGCATCGCCGAGGCTCCGAGTCACGGACAGCCCGTCGTAGCGTACGACGCGTCGTCCCGCGGCGCGGAAGCCTACCGCGAGCTTGCGCGGGAGTTCGACAAGCGGGCGGGCGGCGGCTGACAGCTGACGGTTTATAATGTATAATTAACAACCGGCGCGGGCGGCGAAACACCGGACGGACAGCCGGGAAGCAAAAAATGTGAGGTTATTTATGGCGCAAAAAAACAAAGGACTCGGCACGGGGCTGTCGGAGCTTTTCGGCGAGGCGGCTTACGCCGAGTACGCGCCGACGGATTTCGAGTACCTCCCGGTCGCGAAAATCGAGCCGCGGCGCGGACAGCCGCGCGTAGAGTTCCGGCGGGAGCCGCTTGAGGAGCTTGCGGAATCCGTGCGGCAGTTCGGCGTGCTTCAGCCGCTGACCGTCCGGAAAAAAGACGGCGGCGTGTACGAAATCATCGCGGGCGAGCGTCGCTGGCGCGCGGCGCGTATGGCGGGGCTTACCGATGTTCCGGCGCGGATTCTCGCGGTGGACGACCGCACGGCGACGGAGCTTTCGCTCGTCGAAAACCTGCAACGGGAGGACTTAAACCCGATTGAAGAAGCACTCGGATACAAGGCGCTCGGCGAGGAATTCCGGCTTACGCACGAGGAAATCGCGGCGCGAATGGGTAAGTCGCGCCCGGCAATCTCGAACGCGGTGCGGCTGCTCGCGCTGCCGGAGGAAGTACTCGCGTATGTGCGGGACGGCAAGCTCCAGGCGGGGACGGCGCGCGCGCTGCTCGGCATAGGAAAGCGCGACCTGCTGCTGCAAATCGCGAAAGAGGCTGCGGCGCAGGGACTTACGACGCGCGAAGTTGAGAAGATAGTGCGGAGGCTCAACAATCCGACGAAAAATGTCGAAACGCGGAAGAAAAAGCCGAATTACACCGCGGAGATTGAGAGTATTCTTTCGGAGCGGCTCGGCAGGAAGATAAAAATCACAAACGGCAGAGGGAATACGGGCAGAATAGAAGTCGAATACTACGGGAACGAGGATTTTGAAAAGCTCTACAACGGTCTCCACTCCCTCGGAGAGGACTGAAATGGACAAAAACCTTACGCCGGAGGAGCGCGCGCGGCAGTCGCGCAACACTATTATATATAGCGCGATACTGCTCGTCGTCGTCGCGGCGTTCATACTGCTCGCGTATTTTATGGACAGGTCGGGCGACCGGAAGCTGTCGCACGAATCGGCTCTCGCGACGGAAAGAATCCTGAATTTGCAGACGGAAAACGAGGAGCTTAAAGCCGAGTCGGCGGCGCAGGCCGCGTTTCTCGCGGAGGTTCAGGCGCGGCTTGACGCGCTGCAATCGTCCGGCGACGACCGCGACGGGCAAATTGCGGAGCTGCGCCGGCAGCTTGCCGACGCCGAAGCGAACGCGGAAGCGCAGGCGTACATCAACGGAGTGCTTGCGAAAGAGCTTGAAGAGGCGCGCGCCGCGCTTGCGGCAATCGATAATTGACAATTTTTAGGCTGCGGTCGCGCAATTTCCGGGGATTACAGGGGGCGAGGTCTCCGAAGCCTCACGGCGAAAACGGGCGCAGGCGAAGTTTGCGGTTACGGAGAAGCAACGGCGTTTTTGAGCCGTCCGCCGACGGCGAAAAATGTTAAGCGACGGGAGGCTCTGCCGACCGAGCGGACAATAAGGAGAAATATAAGACAATGCTCGACATCAAGGTGATAAGAGAGAACCCGGACGGGGTGAAAGAGCTTCTGCTGCGAAAGGGCGCGGACTGCTGCGACGAAATCGACAGGATTCTCGCGCTTGATTCGGCGCGCCGTGATATAATCGCGCGTACGGAGTCCGACCGCGCGGAGCAGAACAAGGTCTCGCGGCAGATTCCGGTGATGAAAAAAGCGGGGGAGGACACGGCTCCCGTGCTGTCGCGTATGAACACGCTCAAAGAGGACATACGCGTTATGGAGTCGCAGCTCAAAACCGTCGAAGAGCGGTACCGGACGTATATGGACGCGCTCCCGAATCTGCCGGACGACGACCTTGTCCCCGGGGACAAGGAGAACAACGAGCCGCTTCGGTATTTCGGGGAGCCGAAATTCTTCGACTTCGAGCCGCAGCACCACGTCGATCTCTGCACAAATCTCGGGCTTATCGACTACGAACGCGGCACGAAGCTCGCGGGGAACGGCTTCTGGATTTACCGCGGTATCGGCGCGCGGCTCGAGTGGGCGCTCATAAACTACTTCATCGACACGCACCTCGCCGACGGGTACGAGCTGGTGCTCGTGCCGCATATGCTCGAGGAACAGTGCGGGTATGCCGCGGGGCAGTTCCCGAAGTTCCGCGACGAGGTGTATCACATCGAAAACCCGACGGACGGGCGTATGCACTATATGCTGCCGACCGCGGAAGCCGCGCTCGTAAGTCTGCACCGCGACGAGATTCTCACCGAAGCGGAGCTGCCGCGCAGGTATATTTCGTACACGCCGTGCTTCCGGCGGGAAGCCGGGTCGTACCGCTCCGACGAACGCGGTATGGTTCGCGGACACCAGTTCAACAAGGTCGAGATGGTTGCAATGACGCGCCCGGAGGACTCCGACGCAATGTTTGAAGAGCTTGTCGGCAAAGCCGAGCGGCTTGTCTCCGGACTCGGATTCCACTTCCGCACCGTGAAGCTCGCGGCGGGCGACTGTTCGTCGGCTATGGCGCGGACGTACGACATCGAGATTCAGATTCCGTCGATGAACGGCTACAAGGAAATATCCTCTGTTTCCAACGCCCGGGAGTACCAGGCGCGGCGCGGAATGATACGTTTCCGCCGCGAGGAAACCGGCAGAATCGA